>JADKAC010000008.1:45000-345000 GCA_016715425.1 Bacteroidota bacterium | reverse complement strand
TTCTTTAATAATGATATTCATACCGCTAAGGCGAACTACCTCATGAAGTCTGTGGCGGCGCTCGTTAATAGTGCCGTAACGTGGCATAAGAATACGCAGTTCATTACCATGATTTTGCATGTATTGTGGCAATTCATTCACTAATTCACTCATCTCCGTGCCGTTCAGATAAGGTGTAAGTTCTTGAGTAATTATCAATATCCGCTTATTATCCATACTTATTTTTGCTGCTTTTTGAAAGGAGGTTAAATTCTTTTCAGAATTTTAATTTTGAAGCGCAAAGTTACATAATATCGTTTATAACTTAATTATACAAATGAATCTTGAAACCTTGAACCATCATTTATGAAGCTGTTTTTACACCAATCTGATCTTAAAAAATACCTGCATTCTGTAAAGAAGCAAGGGCATTCCATTGGTTTTGTTCCTACTATGGGAGCTCTGCATGCCGGTCATATTTCATTGATTCAACAATCGAAAACAACGAATGACCTTACTGTGTGCAGCATTTTTGTTAACCCTACACAGTTTAATGATTCAACTGATCTTGCAAAATATCCTCGCACTACTGAAGCGGATATTTCTATGTTGTTAGCCGCAGAATGTGAGGTGTTGTATTTACCTCAAACCAAAGATGTGTATGGTGATGTGGTGAAAGTGCAAACTCAATTTGATTTTGAAGGATTAGATACCGGATTGGAAGGCAGCAGCCGCCCGGGGCATTTTGCAGGAGTAGCGCAGGTGGTAAAACTGTTATTGGAAATAGTGCAGCCGGATATTTTATATCTGGGTCAAAAGGATTATCAGCAATGGGCAATTATCAACAAAATGAATTCACTTTTAAATCTTTCTGTACAAGTAGTTCGCTGCCCGATTTATAGAGAGGAAAATGGCTTGGCAATGAGTTCCAGAAATGCAAGATTAAGTGTGGAAGCAAGAAATACTGCGGGAATTATTTATACCACTTTGCAATGGGCCATATCAAAACTTGCGGAAATGAAATTTGATACGATAGAAATGGAAGCAAGAAAAAAGATAGATGCAAACGCTGATTTTAAAACAGATTATTTTAAAATTTTAAATGCAGAAAATCTCAAACCTATGGTGAAGTATAATGAACAGAATGCATTTGTAATCGTTACCGCAGTTGTAGTAGAAGGAATCAGATTATTGGATAACGTAGTAAAGGAAACTACTTAAAACTTACCTTTGCACCATGCAAATTGAAATGCTGAAAAGCAAATTACACCGTGTAACTGTTACTGAGTCAAACTTGAATTATGTCGGGAGCATAACTATTGATGAAGATTTGATGGATGCTGCCGATATGTTGGAATATGAAAAAGTACAAGTTCTAGATATTAACAATGGCTCACGGTTAGAAACATATATCATTAAGGGCGAAAGAGGTTCGGGTCAAATTTGTCTGAACGGTCCTGCAGCACACCTTGTAAAGCCCGGACATATCATTATTGTATGTGCATATGCATCTATGACAATGGCTGAAGCAAAAAATCATAAACCACTATTAGTATTTCCGGATACTGTTACCAATACACTTATTCGATAGTGGCAAAAAAAATTCTGACAAACATTTTTAAGTTCGGTTTTTTCCTGAGCATTGGTTTGTTATTGATATGGCTCATCACTAAAGATTTAACTGAACAAGATCGTCGGGATATCAGCGATTCTTTTCGCAATGCAAATTATTGGTGGGTGGCAATTTCAATTGTTGTGGGAATTGTAAGTCATATTGTTCGTGCCCTTCGCTGGCAAATGATGATAAGACCATTGGGTTATGAAACACGATTTAGGGTAACATTCAGTGCTGTGATGATTGCATACTTATCAAATCTTGCACTGCCGAGATTAGGTGAAGTAACTCGTTGCGGAATTATGCAACGATATGATAAAGTACCTTTTGATAAAGCATTGGGGACTATTGTTGTGGAAAGGGCAATTGATTTATTATCGCTAATTATTATTACGGTGTTTGCATTAATGTTTCAATTCAAAACTATTTCCGGATTTTTTGATGAAAAAGTAATAACTCCACTTTTTGGAAAATTTTCTTTTACATCTGTTACCATTTTAATTATTGTTGTAATAGTTGCCGCAATATATTTTTTATTCCGTTTTGCAATTAAAAAATGGAAACATACCGCAACCTATTTACGCATTCAATTATTGATGATGAATGTGCGTGATGGAATTTATTCTATTCGTCATCTGAAAAATTTACCACTGTTTATTTTTTATACCATCGCTATGTGGTTTTGTTATTACAGCATGATATGGCTGTGTTTTTATGCATTGCCGGAAACTTCAAATTTTGGAATAAATGAAGGATTGGCAATTCTGGTTTTTGGAACATTAGGTATTATTTCCACGCCCGGAGGCATTGGTGCATATCAATTTATAGTTACAGAATTACTTACTAGTATTTATATGTTAGCAAGGCCAATAGCTTACGCCTTTAGCTGGATTGTTTGGGTTGGGCAAACACTTATGGTGATACTGTTCGGCTTCTTAGCCTTAATACTATTACCTTTGATTGCCCGGGAAAAAGAAATGGAAAATGAAGCAGCAAGTAACACTCAATAAAATTTGTGATCGTCCGCAACTTGAAAAAAAGATAGCACTCTGGCGTTTTTTGAACCGCCGTATTGTATTTACAAATGGATGTTTCGATGTGCTTCATGCCGGTCATACTCACTTATTAAATGCCGCTGCAGATTTATCTCCAAATGCAGCATTAATTATTGGACTAAACAGCGATGATTCCGTCCGCAATTTAAAAGGTGAACGCAGACCAATAAATGCATTTAATGATAGAGCAACTGTACTTGCATCGCTATATGCGGTTGATGCAGTTATTGGCTTTGAAGAAAATACACCGGCACAATTAATTGAATGGATTAAACCAGATATTTTAGTAAAAGGCGGCGACTATCAAGCAGATGAAATTGCAGGTGGAGGATTCGTATTATCTTACGGTGGCAAAGTAGAAATTATTCCATTTTTACATGGATATTCTACAACAGAAATTTTGAGAAAAGAGAAATAATAATTTTTTAAATACTTAAATCAGTACAATGAATTTTGAACTTACAGAAGAACATTTGATGATTCGTCAGGCGGCAAGAGATTTAGCTCAGAATATTTTAAAGCCAGGTGTTATTGATCGTGATCGTGAAATGAAATATCCGACTGAAGGCGTTAAGCAAATGGCAGAACTTGGATTTCTGGGAATGATGGTAGATCCGAAATACAGTGGTGGCGGAATGGATACAATAAGTTATGTATTGGCAATGGAAGAAATTTCAAAAGTGGATAATTCATGCTCTGTAATTATGAGTGTAAATAATTCATTAGTGTGTTGGGGTTTGCAGGAGTTTGGAACGGAGGAACAAAAGCAAAAATATTTACCCGATTTAGCCAGCGGAAAAAAAATTGGTGCATTCTGTTTATCAGAACCGGAAGCAGGTTCTGATGCCACCAGTCAACAAACAACCGCAGAAGATAAGGGTGATTATTATTTAGTAAACGGAACAAAAAATTGGATTACAAATGGCTCGTCAGCATCTATTTATTTAGTAATTGCACAAACACATCCGGAGTTAAAACATAAAGGCATTAATTGCCTGATTATGGAAAGAGGCATGGAAGGTTTTATAGTAGGCGCTAAAGAAGATAAACTCGGAATTCGTGCAAGTGATACACATACTTTAATTTTCAATGATGTGAAAGTGCCAAAGGCAAATCGTATTGGTGAAGATGGCTTCGGATTTAAGTTTGCAATGAAAACTTTAGCCGGTGGCAGAATAGGAATTGCATCACAAGCTTTAGGAATTGCATCCGGTGCTTATGAACTCGCATTAGAATATTCAAAAACACGTAAAGCATTCGGAAAAGAAATAGCCCAACATCAGGCAATACAATTTAAGTTAGCAGATATGGCTACTGACATTGAAGCAGCAAGATTATTAATTTATGAAGCTGCATGGTTAAAAGATCAACATGAAAATTATGATATCGCTTCCAGTATGGCAAAAGTATTTGCAAGTGAAGTGGCAATGAAAACAACAGTTGAAGCAGTACAAATTCATGGTGGTTATGGCTATGTAAAAGAATATCATGTAGAGCGATTAATGCGTGATGCAAAAATTACACAGATATACGAAGGCACCAGTGAAGTGCAGCGTATTGTAATTTCTCGAAGTATATTGAGATAATAATTTCACCGCTTTGCAATGCTATCTTTAACGGCGGTGAAATCTTATTTTTCAAAACAAATATCCAATCCTTTTTTTTATGCAGTATGCGCTGCATTGTTATTTCTACCATTCTTAGGGCATGTACATTTATTTGATTGGGATGAAATAAATTTTGCAGAAATTTCCAGAGAAATGTTGGTACTTGATAATTATTTACAAGTGCATGTACGCTTTTTACCTTTCTGGGAAAAGCCACCTTTATTTTTTTGGTTACAGGCATGCTGTATGCAATTGTTTGGCGTAAATGAATTTGCTGCACGATTGACTAATGCGTTATGTGGAATAATTACTTTGCCTGTTTTATTTTGTATCGGTAAAAAATTATACGATGAAAAATTCGGTTTTTTCTGGGCATTGATTTATGCCGGAACATTGTTGCCGACGCTCTATTTTCAAACAGGAATAATTGATCCGATTTTTAATCTGTTTATGTTTCTGGGTATTTATTTTTTTATACTTTTCACCTGGAAAAAAAAGAATGAAACTAATATTGAGTTAGTGCATTCTGCATTGTATTATTTATTTTTTGCCGGTTTATTTACTGGTCTTGCCATGCTCACTAAAGGTCCTGCTGCATTTATAATTCTTGGGCTTTGTTATTTTGTGTATTGGGTAATTGTAAAGTTTAAATGGTATATCAGTGTACCACAATTTTTATTTTATACACTCATAGCTTTTTCTTTGTCTGCAATCTGGTATGGAATTGAAACTTTAATGCATGGTTCTTATTTTATCACAAAGTTTTTTGAATATAATTTTCGATTATTCAGTACAGAGGAAGCGGGACATGCAGGTTTCCCTGGTTATCATTTTGTGGTGGTATTTCTCGGTTGTTTTCCGGCATCCTTATTTTTATTTAAAGGCTTATTCAAGCAAGAACATGCATTGAGTTATCGCAAAAATTTTAAAACCTGGATGTTGATTTTATTCTGGAGTGTATTGCTATTATTTTCACTTGTCAATACTAAGATTGTACATTATTCTTCGATGACTTATTTCCCATTAACATTTATTGCAGCATTGACATTATATGAAATGTATAAGCAGAAAACTGTTTTACGTAAAGATATTTTTTGGAGTATTCGTATTTTGTCAATTGTAATTGGAGTTGCTTTGATTGCATTGCCAATTATTGGTTTAAATATAGAATGGCTGCAGAATAAAACGCAGGATGTTTTTGCAAAAGCAAATATGAATGCAGAAGTTAGTTGGACAGGTATTGAATCAATTATTGGAGTGTTATTTATTATTTCTGCGTTTGTAGGAACAGCATTAATGCGAAATGGAAATATTATGAAGGGAAGTGTAATATTATTTATTTCAACTGCTATTGTATTTAAGTTGGCAATGATTGTATATGTGCCCAACATTGAAAAATATTCGCAGGGTGCAGCAATAGAATTTTATGAAAGTATAAGCGATGAAGATGTGTATTTACAACCCATAGGGTTTAAAACATACGCACCCTTATTTTATGCAAAACTTCTTCCTCAAAATGCACCCAAGGTTTCTGATTATAGCGATAAAAAACAAGTGGCAGAATGGGAGAAATGGTTATTAAATGGGGCAATAGATAAGCCCGCATATTTTATTACCCGCATTGATAAAAAAAATACATTAGAATCAAATCCAAAACTAAATTTGCTTATGAATAAAAATGGTTTTTTGGTATATAAGCGGATGCCTGAGTAAATACTTTTTTTAAATTACTTTGCACAAAAAAATATTTTATTTGCGGTTTTTAATCCTATAAAAAAAATGCATTAACACTCCGTAAGTATTAATGCATTAAAAGAAATTGGTATTACTAAAATTCTTTTCCTATAGATAAATAAAATGTTCGTCCATCTGCAGGCAATATTCCTGGACCAGGATAATTGTTTATTCTGCGAGTAAAATACACTGCATCATTAAAATTATTAATACCAAATTTTATAATAAAGTCATGAGTAAAACGCATTGTACTATTCCAATCCATAATCAAATAAGAAGGCACTATACCCACTACACCACTTGCAGAAGATTCGGTATTTAATGCATCCGCATATATATCACTTACATAACTGCTCTGTATTGTAGTTGAAAAGTTTTTATAATTATAAGTGATACCTGTGCGAACAATCCACTCAGGTGCATTTTCAAGAACATTACCTTCCAATTGCACGCTTTGTCCATTTGCGGAAGTAATTGCATCTACATATTCTGCATGATCATAAGCAGCGGAAACAAAAATTGCGAAGTCGCCATATTTGCTTGAAACATTATTGAGCTCTGTCGGTCTGAATTCGATAAATGATTCTACACCTTTTGCTTCGCTGGTTCCAATATTTGTTTTATAAATGTATAACTCATCATCATCATTAGTAAGTGCAAGAGCACCTACTCTGTCGCCATATTTCAAATAGAAAACACCAATATCAAATGTGATAAACTCCTGAATTTTTCCTCTTATACCTAAGTCTGAATTAAACCCTTTGCTGTCCTGCATATCCGGATCAATCACATCCAAACTTCCTACAGGTGTAAGATCGCTATATAAAATTGGTCTGTATGCCTGAGTCCAATTTGCATATAAATTCATATTCGAATTCAGATTATATTGAACACCCAATCCAAGCAAAGGAATATTTCTGTCTTTATCATAATCAATCAATGATGCAACACTTTCAATATTACCTTTCATACTTGTATTAATAACTTCATAACGTACACCGGGTGTAATACTTAATTTATTAGTAATACGAAACATGTTTTCAGCGCTAATAGCATAATTTAAAGTTTTGAAATTTAAATCACGAGCGAAAGGTTCAGAAACAGAAAGATCAAAGTCAGTACCTGTGGTACCTATACCTTCTTGTTGGCGATGTGTTCTTGCATCAGCAAATTTAATTCCTACAGAAATCGCACTTTCTTTTTCTAAAAATTGATACTTATGTAATAATCGAAGTTCATTTGCAAAGCTTGTATAGGTATCTAAATCTACAACCCGAGGATCATATTGAAGAGTAGCTGCTGAGATGGTATCAGGTAAGTCTGCAGGTCTGATATACATAACACTATTGCGTTCACCAAATAATGCGTTTGATTTCAAACTAAGCAAAGTGTTTTTATTTATTTGCCAGTCAAGTGTAAATGCCGGTATATTATGATTGGGTTGGAAATAATTTCTGCTTCGAGTACTTTGATAAGGATCTTCATCAAATTGTTCATCAGTTAATCCACCTGCTATTTGATTTACATAATACATTTTTGAAAATTCAAATCCTAACTTCAAATTTTCAGTAGCCTGATAATGAAACCCTGCGAAATAGTTATAATATTCATATGTACTATTTGGTCTGAAACCATTTGAACCACGATAATTAAAATAGGAATAATAATTTAATTTGCCCACTGTACCGCCAATTGCGTTATAAGTGTTTACCATTTGATTGGAGCCAAAAGATTGCTTTGTTTCAAAATCAAATACTTTGTCGGTAGGCCCTTCCTTCATTTCATAATTCAGCATTCCACCAAACTGAGGTCCATATTGAAGGCATGCTCCACCTCTTACTAATTGCACTGACTTCAATGCTTCTGTAGCAGGAGCATAATGACTTTCGGGATACCCAAATTCATCACTTGCAATACTATATCCATTTTGTCTGACATTAAATTCCCAACTTCTATGTGGGCTTAATCCACGAACAGATATGCTCGTTTGTGTACCACTTCCATCTAAATCCCATTCATATACACCGGGTACTTTTGAAAAAACCTGACGAGGAATATTTTCAGCAGTATTTGCATTTGTTTTATCCAATATTATCACATCATTTCTTTTACCTGCAAATATTAAAGCGCCTTCAATATCTTCCATGTGTTTTACATTATTAAAATCTTTATCAGAAGTAATTACCACAGAATTCAACATGGTACTTAAGGGTAAAATAAAGTTGTGAGAAACAACTTCATTTTTCTGAATAGTAAGAGTGGATGTGTCTGGTATGCAGCCAACAAAACTGGCAATAAATGTATATGTACCCGGAGCAATATTGATTGTGTAAAATCCATTCTCATCGGCAATGCTACCTTTGGATGTACTTTTTTCAAACACATTTGCACCAATAAGTAGATTGCCTGTGTCGTCTTTTATATATCCTTTTACTTGTTGTGCATTTAAAAAATTGAAATTAAAAATGAAGATTATGAGGAGCAGTATAAAGTTTTTCATTTATAATAATATTTAATTTGAATATCACGAAAGTACGTACATATTTATATTTAAATAATTCTTTAAAAAAAATTTAAAAAAAATTAGCTGCAACTAACTAAACTGATTAATGCGATACTTTTAAGTATTTAGATCAATGAATGTTTAGTTGAAAAATGTAGTATAAAATACATGCTTGTTGATTTATCTTCATCCTTAAATAAATAATTTTGAATTACACTATTATCCACTTACAATTTTTTTTATTGAGGTTACAGTATACTAAGATTACCTTTGCATCGTGGTAAAAATCCGCAATATAGAACTTGGTGAATTTCCTTTGTTGCTTGCACCAATGGAAGATGTGAGCGATCCTCCATTTCGTGTGCAATGCAAACAATTGGGTGCAGATATGATGTACACAGAATTTATTTCAACAGAAGGGTTGATAAGAAATGCAACCAAGAGTTTAAAAAAATTAGAATTTTTTGAAGAAGAACGTCCACTCGGAATTCAAATATTTGGTGCCGATATAGAAGTGATGAAAGGTTGTGTGGAAATAATTGAAGAAGCAAATCCAAATCTGATTGATATTAATTTTGGTTGCCCTGTAAAAAAAGTGGTTTGCAAAGATGCGGGTGCAGGTATATTGCGAGATATACCTCGTATGATAAAACTTACTTCCGAAATTGTAAAAGCCTCTGCATTACCTGTTACCGTAAAAACTCGTTTGGGTTGGGATGATGCAAGTAAAAATATTGTGGAAGTTGCGGAGCGATTACAAGATATTGGAATTGCAGCACTCTCTATTCATGGACGCACAAGAGCACAGATGTATAAAGGCAGTGCAGATTGGACATTGATTGGGGAAATAAAAAATAATCCTCGCATACAAATACCGATTTTCGGAAATGGCGATATTGATAGTCCGCAAAAAGTAGTTGAAATGAAAAATCGTTACGGCGTAGATGGCGTTATGATAGGCCGTGCTGCAATAGGTTATCCATGGATATTTAAAGAGATAAAACATTTTCTTGCAACGGGTGAAATATTAGAAGCTCCATCTATTGAAGAAAGAGTTGATGTATGCAAAGCGCATTTAGAAAAATCAATTGAGTGGAAAGGTGACGTGTTAGGCATACTTGAAATGCGTCAACATTATACTAATTATTTTAAAGGAATTCCCAACATAAAACCATATCGACTTCAATTAGTAACACTAAATAAGAAAGAAGAATTATTACAAGTATTCGACGAAATTGTTGCGATGGATACTGTGGTTTTTTAAAAAATTTGCGACAACAATTCTGAGTTCTATTATCCCACTATTTTCTATACCATTGAATTGAAATTTTTAAAGCAGTAATTTTGAATTAAAATAGACACATGATAATTCCAATTATAATTGTAGTAGTGGTTGTATTTCTCCTTGTGGGATTATACAACTCACTTATCAGCCGTCGCAATCAGGTAGATCTTACATTCGGCAATATGGATGTAATGTTGAAGCGCCGATATGATATGATTCCCAACCTGGTGGAAGTGGTAAAACAATACATGACTTTTGAAGGTGATACTTTAAAACGTATTACAGAATTGCGCAGCAGATTAACGGATCAATCTGATATGAACTCTCCTGCAAGAATGAAAGTAGAAAATGAATTAACCGGTTTGCTTTCCGGTTTGCATGTAGCAGTTGAAAATTATCCTGAATTAAAATCCAATGAACGGTTTGCTCAATTACAATCTACATGGACAGATGTGGAAGATCAGATTGCATCATCCCGCCGTAGTTACAATGCTGCCGTTGTTTCTTACAATAATGCAGTAGAAATGTTTCCAACTAATGTAATGGCTTCATGGATGCGTTATTTGCCAATGGAAGTACTTGCTATTGCAGAACCTGAACGTGAAAATGTTTCGGCAAAAGAGCTATTTAAAAATTAAGTTGAAGTACGTTCGTCTGTAGATTAAACTTTTCAGAAAACACTTGCGTTATTTTGCAAAATATAAAAACATAAAATAAAAAAATGATAGGAGCTTATATTATCGGTATTCTCTTCGCTGTGGTCGGAATGATCGTAAGCGGTGTATTAAAGAGTAAATTCAAAAAGTATTCAAAAATTCCGGTTGCCCGTGGATTAACCGGACGTGATATCGCAGAATTAATGTTGCGTGAAAATGGAATTAATGATGTGCAGGTAATCTCCGTTGCGGGTCAACTTACTGATCATTATAATCCAATGAATAAAACAGTAAATCTGAGTGAAGGCGTTTATAACACAAACAGCATTGCAGCAGCAGCGATTGCCGCACATGAATGTGGTCATGCGGTTCAACATGCCACCGGTTATGCATGGTTAAAATTCCGCAGTCAAATGGTGCCGATGGTTAGTGTTGCATCAAAATGGGTGATGTGGGTAATTCTTGCCGGTATTTTATTTATCAATGCTTTCCCGCAACTGTTATTAGCCGGGATTGTATTATTCGGATTAACAACCATATTCAGTTTTGTAACACTGCCTGTTGAATTTGATGCAAGCCGAAGAGCAATCGCCTGGTTGCAAGGTTCTTCAGTTGCCGGAAGTATGGAAATGAGTAAAGCAAAGGATGCACTTAGATGGGCTGCTTCCACTTATGTTGTGGCTGCATTAGGTTCCATAGCAACATTAGCTTATTACGTTTTAATTTATATGAACCGCAGGTAATACAGATCAGTAAAAATTAAATCTGTTCCAAAATAATACTGAAAATGAAAGGGTTACGATAAGTACCCTTTTATTTTTTTAGTATTCCTTGCTTTGCGCAAATGGTAATAATATCTTTGCACTCCGCTTTTTAAGAGGCGTTTTTAATAATCAGAAAAATATTCAGTAGTGGATACTTTAAGTTTCAGAACAAAATCGGCAAATGATGCCACAGTAACACACGGTTGGTTTATCGTAGATGCTGAAGATCAAATCTTAGGCAGACTAAGCTCACAGGTGGCAAGCATCCTGAGAGGAAAAAACAAACCCTATTTTACACCGCATACTGACTGTGGCGACTATGTAATCATTATTAATGCCGAGAAGATAAAACTTACCGGTAATAAAATGATGGATAAAGAAATCCAGCATTATACAGGGTATCCGGGTGGACGTAAAGTGGTAAACGCAAAAACTGTATTGGCAAAAAATCCAACACATTTATTAGAGCGTTCTATAAAAGGTATGTTGCCTAAAACAAAATTAGGTGCAGCCATGTACAAAAAATTATTTGTTTACGCCGGTCCGGACCATCCGCATCAGGCGCAGAAACCAATCACCTTAAAATAACAGCAGCAGATGGAAACTATAAATGCAGTAGGTAGAAGAAAAGCCGCAGTAGTGCGTGTGTTTCTTACCAAAGGCAAAGGCAATATTATTATTAATGGAAAGGACTATAAAGAATATTTTCCGATTCAAATGTTGCAAGCCAAAGTATTACAACCATTACAAATAATTAAAGTAGAAGGTGAGTTTGATATCACCATGAATGCTACTGGTGGAGGTGTGAAAGGACAAGCCGAAGCTGCAAAGCTGGGTATTGCAAGAGCACTTGTAAAATTAGATGCTGAAAATAAACCTGCCCTGAAAGCAGAAGGGCTGATGACTCGTGATTCCCGCAGAGTGGAACGCAAGAAATACGGTTTACGCAAAGCACGTCGTGCAACACAATTCTCGAAACGTTAATTTAAAAGAGACAGACAAATGGAAAAACTATCATACAACCAATTGCTTGAAGCCGGCGTGCACTTTGGTCACCTGCGCAAGAAATGGAATCCGAAAATGCTTCCTTATATTTTCATGGAAAAAAAGGGCATTCACATAATTGATTTGTACAAAACAATTGATGCTTTGGAAGAATCTGCAGGTGCATTAAAAACAATTGCACGCAGCGGAAAGAAAATCATGTTTGTTGCTACAAAGAAACAAGCACAGGAAATTGTGGAAGAACAAGCATTGCGTGTAAGCATGCCTTTCGTAACTGAAAGATGGTTAGGCGGTATGCTCACCAACTTTTCTACAATTCGTAAGAGCATTAAAAAATTGCAGACTATTGATAAAATGTTATCTGATGGCTCTGCAGAAAGTATGACTAAAAAAGAAAGACTTGTATTGAGTCGTGAGCGTGATAAACTGGAAAAAGTGATTGGTGGTGTTGCACAATTAAACAGATTGCCTGCAGCATTATTAATTGTGGATATCGGACATGAACATATCGCACTTGCCGAAGCACATAAACTAAACATCAATACATTTGGTATTGTAGATACAAACTGCGATCCTACAAAAGTAGATTTCTCTGTACCTGCAAATGATGATGCTGCAAAGTCAATCCAGATAATTATTAAGTACTTGACGGATGCTATTGAAGAAGGATTAGAAGAGCGTGCAAAAAATAAAGAGGAGATAGATGAAGCAGCTCAACATGATAGAGATGATGATGATGATAAAGAAAAATTGAAAATGTCTGATGAAGATGGAGAGGGCGGAAATAAATCAGGTCGCAAATTTAAAGGTGCCACAAGAGGAGATGCAGGGGCAAATAAAAAACCACCTGCCCGCAGACCTGCCAGCAAACGCCCTACAAGAAATTAATTTTAAAAAAAGGATTTATATAATGAGTACAGTAACAATTAGTGCAAGTGATGTAAATAAGCTACGCCAGATTACCGGTGCAGGTATGATGGATTGCAAAAAAGCATTAACTGAAAACAATGGAGATTTCGATGCATCAGTTGATTGGTTGCGTAAGAAAGGTCAAAAGGTGAGCGAGAAACGTGCAGACCGTGAAGTGAATGAAGGAGTAGTGATTGCAAAAGTGAGTGAAGATGGTTCTTACGGAGCTATTTTCGGATTAGCTTGCGAAACAGATTTCGTTGCAAAGAATGAAGACTACATAAAATTTACAGAAAGCATTATGGATCTGGCAATGAAAAATAAGCCTGCCGATAAAGATGCATTACTCGCTTTGCAAATGGATGGATTTAGTGTTGCAGAACGCATTGCAGAATACGTAGGAAAGATTGGCGAGAAATTAGAAATTCCGGATTATGCATTAATTACAGGAACTTCTGTAGTAGCTTACAACCACTCCAATGGAAAAGTAGGTGTTCTGGTAGCAATGAATCAAAATGATGAAGCAAGTAAGAATATCGGAAAAGATATTACTATGCAAATTGCAGCTATGAATCCAATTGCAATTGATAAGAATGAAGTGCCGGAAGATGTGAAAAATCGTGAAATGGAAATTGGTCGTGAGCAGGCAAGAGCAGAAGGAAAACCGGAAAATATTTTAGATAAAATTGCAATGGGAAAATTGGAAGCTTACTTCCGTGATAATACATTGCTGAATCAAAAATTTGTGAAGGATAATTCTAAAACAATTGCAGAAGTATTAAAATCTGTAAATAAAGATCTTATTGTTACCGCTTTCAAAAGAATCGGTCTCGGAGCTTGATCTGTTAAATAATAAAGATTTAATTGCGCTGCACCCGTTGCAGCGCTTTTTATTTAATTAAAGTGTAATAAGAATATGTTAAGTACAAGAAATATCACTCTCGCTTATGGCAAGCGGGTTTTGTTTGATGATGTGAATCTGAATTTCACCAAAGGAAATTGCTATGGAATTATCGGTGCAAACGGCGCCGGAAAAACTACATTCCTGAAAATTCTTTCAGGTGAAATAGAGCCGAATAAAGGCAGCATTGATATTACACCCGGCGAGCGTATGGCAGTTTTAAAACAAGATCACTCAGCATATAATGATAACCTTGTTTTACAAACAGTAATTATGGGTCATGAGAAATTATGGCAACTAACGGAAGAGCGTGAAGTGATTTATGCAAAAACAGATTTCACTGAGGAAGATGGTATTCGTGCAGGTGAATTAGAAGCCGAGTTTGGTGAGATGAATGGTTATATGGCGGAAAGCGAAGCAGGTACTTTACTCAATTCATTAGGTGTGCCTGATGCTATGCATCAAATGTATATGCGGGATATACCAGGAAATTTAAAAGTGCGTGTGTTAATTGCACAGGCATTATTCGGTAACCCTGATATTTTATTATTGGATGAGCCTACGAATGATCTGGATGTGGAAACAATTAATTGGCTTGAAGACTTTTTAGGCGGTTATGAAAATATCATCATCGTTGTTTCTCACGATAGACACTTTTTAGATTCTGTATGTACACATATTGCCGATGTTGATCGGCAGAAAATAAAAATTTATACCGGTAACTATACCTTCTGGTATGAGAGCAGTTTGCTTGCTTTACGTCAGGCTAATGACAAGAATAAAAAGATGGAAGACAAGCGAAAAGATTTGTTGGAATTCATCGCTAGGTTTAGTGCAAATGCCTCAAAAAGCAAACAAGCAACAAGCAGAAAAAAAGCATTGGAGAAATTAGTGCTTGAAGATATTACACCTTCCACAAGAAAATATCCGGGCATCATTTTCAGACCTGATCGTGAAGTGGGTAATCAAGTGCTTACCGTAGATAAACTTTCAAAATCAAACGACGAAAAAGTATTATTTAAAAATGTAAGCTTCACAATAAATAAGGGAGATAAGATTGCTATTTACAGTAAAGATCACTTAGCAGTTACTGCATTTTTTGAAATAATAAATGATGAAATGCAGGCCAGTAGCGGAAGATTTACCTGGGGTACCACTATTACAAAAGCATATCTTCCAAATGATAATTCAAAATATTTTAATATGCATGTCACCTTGATGGAATGGCTTGCACAGTTTGTTCCGCCAACAGTGACCGATGCAGATGAGCCATTTTTAAGAGGCTATCTCGGGAAGATGTTATTTGGTGGTGATGATATTTTAAAAAGCACCAAAGTGTTGAGCGGTGGTGAAAAGGTACGTTGTATGATTAGTCGTATGATGTTGCAAAATCCAAATACATTAATCTTAGATGAACCTACAAATCATCTTGACCTGGAATCTATCCAGGCATTCAACGAAAGCATGATTGAATTTAAAGGTATTGTTTTACTGAGCAGTCATGACCATACATTTATGCAAACAGTTTCTAATCGTGTGATTGAATTAACTCCAAATGGTATTATTGATAAACTGATGAGCTTCGATGAATATATTGCCGACGAAAAAATTCATCAACTGCGTGAGGAGATGTATGGGGAAATGGCGGTTTAGTAAATTGACAATTGAAAGTTGACAATTGACAATGGGAAAAAGGATATTGGCTGTTAGCTATTTGCAGTTAGCTAAAAAAGTTTCGGGTTTCGGGTTTTAATACATAGACTTATTGACTATTGAGCAAAAGGCTATTGCTGTTTGCTATTGGCAGTTGGCTGAAAAAGTTTCGGGTTTCAAGTTTCGGGTTAAAAAACTAATTTTTGATTATTTATCCCTGATTACATCACTCATTACTGATTACTCATCACTGATTTATCCACTATTCACCATTCACTACTCACTAATAAAACTCATCACTGATTATTCACCATTCCAATCTGTGAAAATTTTTTATTAATTAATTCTTTATAATTCTCTTTCATTTCTTGTGGGAGAAAACTGATGTCAATATATTTTCTCCATTTGAAATATGATTTTTCCAATTTGTTAAACATCGCTGCAATTACTTTCTCATTTAAATGTGCACGTTTAAATGCTTCCACAAAATCTGATTGTTTTACTTTTCGTTTTTTGCCATTTAGAGTGAGCGCCAAATCTTCTTTGTCAATTGGATTTACTAATGCAGAAGCAACCATATCATAAGCCGGTGCCAATGTATAACCTGGCTTAGCATTTTTAATTAATGAGAAATTTTTTAGATGCATATCTGCATTACCGGTTAGAAAAGAAAATAAAACCTGCTCATAAAAATTTATTACATCTAAAACGGGATGTATAGAGAATTGTAAAATCGCTTTTGCAATTTGTTCATACGAGCCATCATATTTATGCTCAGTAAGTCGCTCAGTAATTTGACAAAAATCTTCCATATGTATTTTTTCAGAATTATGTCTGTCAATTCTTTTAGTTATATAAGCTAAACTTCCATCTTGCAAACGAATTAATGAATGCGGTACTGTTTTTATTTTGCTAATAGTTGCAAGATGCATGGTGGTATCTTCTACTTCCGGTAAATGCAGATAATTTTTTGTTGGGGGTTTTAAAATATAAGCTCCCCACAAACCAACAATGGTAAATCTTTTCGATTGTGATGGCTTTTTAGTTAGTTCAATATCCAAAGAAATTTTTGGTTGAACTCCTGTTACTGATATACTACTTTGAACTACTTGTAATGCTAAATCAAACATTTGTGATTCACTAAATGGCAATATAGGCACCTCTGTTCTTCCGAATATTTTTTTGCTGCATCGGGGATGAAAATCATGAAGTCCTTCTTCAAGAATTTGATAACAATATAGGCATCTTGATTCTTGCATCGTCATTAATCTATTATCTCAATTATACTTACGGCACCGATGCAATCTTTACAACATGCAAGTAACAAACCCATGCGATCTCGTGGGTTGAGCTTCCAGTTTTTTTCGGCAATTTCAAGAAGCCATCCTTCCGGAATAAGCCCATCAAAAAACGGAAACATAATCTTACTTTTAAATGGGGCATTCTGTAAAGGAAGTGTGATACTAATTGCTTCCGCACTTTTGTTTTCCAAATACTCCTGATTGTACATAAATGAAAAACCTTCCTCATTTTGAAAGAGATAACCGGCAATTTTATCATGCATTTTAATTTCAGCCTTTCTCATTCAATAATTTTTTTCTGTCCATATTCACAGCACCTAATTCACAGCCAAAAAGTTGTAATACTTGATTTACTTTATCCATTCTTAATGTAGTTTTCCCTTGTTCTATTTCACGAATAAAGCGCAATCCTACACCTGCTTTTTCTGCCAGTTCGGACTGAGTGAGGTTTTGTTGTTTGCGTTTTGCTTTAAGAAATTCCGCTAATGATATTATTTGCTGTTCCATTTCTATACCCTATCGGGTACAAATATATGTATTTCATTTTGATTTATACCTGAGCGGGTATAGTTAGTTGACAATGGAAAAAAAACTTTGACTATTGACATTGACTTTGACAAAAATGTTTTGGGTTTCAAGTTTCGGGTTAAAAAACTCATTGTTGATTATTCATCACTGATTATCACTCATTACTGATTACTCATCACTGATTTTTCACTATTCACCATTCACCACTCACTAAAAAAACTCATCACTGATTATTCATCACTCACTATTCACCATTCCAATCTGTGAAAATTTTGAGAAAGATTCCCGGCAAGTTTATCATGCATTTTTACTGTGCACTGTCTCACCCCTCTCTTCCCAAGAGAGGGGCAGGGGTGAGTTAGAAGCCACATTGAACTTTGGGGTTCTCACAGATACCTTTCAAAAAGAATTCTGTGAGAAATAATTATTGATTATTCCACTTTTCACAATTCACTTCCAATATTAGGTATAATAATGTACTAATACTCTCGATATTTTCATAAAACTAAAATATATAGTATATAAATGAACTATATTCCTACTTTTGTATTATTAAAAAGTGCAAAAGATTATGAATTATACTTTATTAAAAGATACTATCAATTTATTGGAACGCTTTGAGGCTGAAATACAGCATAGTGAAGATTCTTCCAATACTATCAATGACTTTAAATCCTGGATTGCCGAATCTAATAAGGAAGTAAAACCAATTATGATGGAACCCGAATGGGAAGGCAAAGAAAAAGGGAGAAGCCCGGAAAGTGTGATCAATACTCTGATAGTTCACATGAACCGCTATGCAAAAACATATTCAAAGGCTGCCATGCATGACTCAGATTTCTCTACTCAGGAAGAGTTTATCTATCTCATTAATCTGAAAGCAAAGGGCGCAATGAGCAAGATGGAGTTGATAAAAATGAATATCCAGGAAAAACCCGCAGGTATGCAAATAATAAATAGAATGCTGAGGCAAGGATGGATAGAACAAAACGATTCACAAACTGACAAGCGAAGTAAAATAATAGCGATTACTCCAAAAGGCTTGCAGGCATTGGAACAACAAATGGAAAATATTCGCCAAGCGACAAAGATTGTTACTGGAGATCTTTCCTATAATGAGAAAATGGAATTGATAAAGTTGCTCAAAAAACTAAAAGATTTTCATCACCCGATATTCAGTAAAAACTTACCCAGTTCTCAACTATTGGAAACAGTATTGAAGAACTATCAAACCCAGAATAATTAAATGAAAAAGAAAATTGCCGTTATTGGCTCAGGTATCTCAGGATTGTCGGCTGCGGCTTATTCGGCAAAGGCCGGTAATGAGGTGCATGTGTTCGAAAAAAACAGTGGACCCGGCGGCAGAGCACGTCAATTTAAAACTGATAATGGCTACACTTTTGATATGGGTCCGAGTTGGTATTGGATGCCGGATATCATCAATAATTTTTTTCTTGATTTTGGTTATGAGGCAACAGATTTTTATAAACTGATATCGCTAAACCCGCAGTTCGAAATGATTTTTTCTGATGGTAGTTTAGCTGTTCCTGAAAATTATGAGGAGTTAAAAAATTTATTTGAAAAAATAGAAATTGGTGCAGGAAAACAATTAGATGCATTTATGAAATCAGCACGCTACAAATATGAAGTAGGCATGCAGGAGTTTGTAAATAAGCCATGCTACTCATGGATGGAATTTGCATCTCCAAAAATTGCAATAAGTGCAATGAAATTAGATTTACTTTCCGGATTTCGCAGTTATGTAAAAAAGTATTTTACAAATCCAAAGCTGATTGCTTTGATGGAATTTCCTGTAATATTTCTCGGGGCATCACCTAAAGATATTCCTGCATTATATAGCTTAATGAATTATGGTGGATTCGTATTGCGCACATGGTATCCAATTGGCGGATTTTATGAATTAGTACTTGCCATGAAATCTGTGGGAGAAGAACAAGGTGTACAATTTCATTTTGATTCAGCTATCGAAAAAATAAATGCCGGCGATGGCAAAGTAAATTCATTAACTATTAATGGAGAGAAATTATATTTCGATGCAATAATTGCTTCTTCTGATTATCATCATACAGAAACATTGTTGGATGAGAAGTATAGAAACTATACTGAGAATTATTGGGAAAGAAAAACATTTGCCCCATCCTGCTTAATTTATTATTTGGGTTTCAAAGAGAAAATTCCAAATCTGCAACATCATACTTTATTTTTTGAGAATGATTTAGATGCGCATATTGATAGCATTTATGTAGATAAAAAATGGCCGGAAAAATCATTGTTCTATGCATGTTGTCCTTCCAAAACTGATAATACAGTTGCACCGGATAATCATGAAAATATTTTCTTGCTGATGCCATTGGCAACAGGTATTAATGATGATGAATCTATTCGTGAAAAATATTTACAGGAAATGATTCAACGTCTGGAAAAACATACCGGCACTTCCTCTCTGCTATCCCAGATTGATTACAAAAAAAGTTATTGTGTAAGTGATTTTATTCAGGACTATAATGCCTATCAAGGCAATGCATACGGACTTGCAAATACATTATCACAAACGGCAGTTTTAAAGCCGGGTATAAAAAATAAAAAATTAAATAATCTTTTTTATACAGGTCAACTCACGGTTCCCGGACCCGGTGTTCCTCCTTCCATTATCTCCGGAAAAATTGTAGCCACAGAAGTAAATAAACTTAAACTAAAACATCATGAAGCAGCTATTTGATGAGCTCTCTTTTGAAGTGAGTAAATCCACCACTCAAAAATACAGCACCAGTTTTTCGCTGGGCATATTAGCATTGAGTCCTTCTATTCGTCCTGCTATTTATGCAATCTATGGCTATGTGAGATTAGCTGATGAAATTGTTGACAGCTTTCATGGCTATGATAAACAAGTGTTATTAAACAGGTTTAAAGAACATACCGAACAAGCATTAAATGAAGGCATTTCTCTGAATCCAATACTGCAATCTTTTCAGGAAACAGTAAATAAATATGATATAGATAGAAGTCTTATTTCTCAGTTTTTAAAAAGTATGGAAATGGATTTACATCCTGTAGATTACAATACAGATAAATACAACGAATATATTTTAGGTTCTGCTGAAGTGGTGGGTTTAATGTGTCTGCAAATATTTGTCGAAGGAAATAAAACAGATTATGAATTACTGAAACCTGCTGCAATGAAATTGGGATCGGCATTTCAAAAAGTAAATTTTCTGAGAGATTTAAAAGACGATTATCAGATTTTAGGTCGCACTTATTTCCCCGATATTAATATGGATTTGTTTGATAATGATTTAAAAGCAAATATTGAAAACGATATAGAAAACGAATTTAAAGAAGCCTTAAAAGGAATAAAAAAATTACCTGCCTCTTCTAAGTTCGGCGTGTATTTGGCCTATAAATATTATTTATCTCTATTCAAAAAAATTAAAAGAACTTCAGCTCAAAATATTTTAATTGAACGAGTGCGCATTCCAAATGGTAAAAAATTATCGTTGATGATGAGTAGTTATGTACAATACAAAACGACGATTTTATGAAATTAATGATAACATGTTTTGCATTTATTCTCGGCACTTCATTCACCACTTCTAAATTAAGTTTGGATGATATTCGCAGGAATTATCAATTGGCAGTGGATGATAAAAGTATTTGTCGCAGTATGATAGATCAACTAGGTGAAAATACTCAGGATAATGTGCAGTTAGCATACAGAGGTGCATTTCAAACAATATGGGCAAATCACACTTATAATCCGATGAGTAAATTTAATACGTTTAATGCGGGCAAGGATAATATAGAAAAAGCAGTTGCGCTTTCTCCTAATAATGTGGAGATAATATTTATAAGATATTCAATACAAAAAAATATTCCGTCGTTTTTAGGTTATAAAAGCAATATGCAAAGCGACAGAAAATTTTTACAAAATAATTTAAACAATATTTCTTCTGCCGAATTAAAAAAGATGGTGGTGGCAGTTTTAAATAGTTAACATAATGATATATCAACTTCATACTTCACAACAATTAAATTGCGATTTAAAAACCGCCTGGAATTTCTTTTCTTCACCACATAACCTTGCCCGGATTACACCGAAGGAAATGAATTTTACAGTGTTGTCGAATCTTGAGAATGAATCTATTTATGAAGGCATGGAAATAGAATATAAAGTGTCGCCTCTTCTTGGTATTCCTATGCATTGGTGCACTGAGATTACACAAGTAAACTATCAACAGAATTTTACAGATTTTCAAAAGAAAGGTCCTTATAAACTATGGAAACATTTTCATGAATTTATTCCCAACGAACAAGGCGTGCTGATGAAAGATACTGTAGATTATGAATTGCCTTTGGGATTTCTTGGAACTATCGGCAACACATTATTAGTTAGAAAAAAAGTACAACATATTTTCGATTACCGTTTTAAGGTATTAGAACAATTATTTAATACTCAAAATCCTTTTGTATGAATTTCTTAATAGTTATGTCCACATTTTTATTGATGGAAGGAAGCACCTGGATAATTCATAAATATGTGATGCATGGCTTTCTTTGGGTGCTGCATAAAGATCATCACGATCACAGCAACGAAGGTGAATTAGAAAAGAATGATTACTTCTTTATCATATTTGCGATACCTGCAATTATTTTGATGTATTTAGGAAGCCAACATGGATTTAATTATGTGTTTTACATCGGACTTGGAATTACAATTTATGGTATGGCGTATTTTTTTGTACACGATATTTTTATTCATCAGCGTATTAGCTTTTTAAGAAATACAAAAAATTCATACCTGCTTGCATTGCGCAGAGCACACAAACAACACCATAAATATTTAGGAAAAGAAGATGGTGAATGTTTTGGATTTTTATGGGTGCCTGTTAAATATTTCAAAATGTATTTGAGTAAAAAATAATAATGCAGTCTTACACTTATTTATTAGTTGATATACTTACCATCATCATTTGTTTTATTTTTTCTTTCCACAAAAGAATTCAATTCAATACATATTTTGGTGCATTTATAAAGGCAAGTGTTTTAGTTGCTATCCCGTTTATAATTTGGGATGTGTGGTTTACCAAAATGGGTGTGTGGTGGTTTGATAGTAAATACACAATAGGACTACGCATAGCAGGATTGCCATTAGAAGAGTGGATGTTTTTTATTTGCATTCCTTTCGCTTGCATATTTACTTATTACTGTATCAATAAATTTTTTAATCTCAACCGGACAGATAAATTCAGTGGTGGAATAGTTTTGATAATAACAATTCTTTGCGCAATAGTAGCAATGAATGCGCATCATAAAATTTATCCTTTAGTTACTGCAATAGTTGCCGCTTCTACTCTCTTGTATTTATATTTTATTGCAAAGGTGGATTGGATTGGTAAAGCAACCTTAGTATACTTGATTCTTATGCCGGGATTTTTTCTGGTGAATGGAATTTTAACCGGAACAGGATTAGCAAGCCCAATCGTAAATTATAATCCAGAAAAAATTCTAAATATTCGTATGCTCACCATTCCGGTGGAAGATGCGATGTATGGCTTTGCACAATTTTTATTGAACGTGTATTTCTTTAAGGTATTTAGCCAAAAGCCAAAGGCTAAAAGCCTACAGCCAAATACGTAGTGATGAGTTTTTATTAGTGAGTAGTGAGTGGTGAATAGTGAGTAAAAAAAATGAGTAAATGAGTAATCAATGATGAGTAATTAGTATCACGTTTTTCACAAAGTTCCCTTCGAAAGGTAGTGTTATAAATTCCTTTTAGAGAGGCGGTTAATTCGGTGAGAACTCCGAAATTAATAGTACTGTCTTACCCCTCTCTTCCAAAGAGAGGGGCAGGGGTGAGTTGGAAGGGCTTAATTGAATATCTCTCAAGCTTACCAATAAAAATCAATGCATCTTTCACAGAGAGTTCCCTTCGAAAAGTAGCTTAAACAATTCAGAGCAGAGAGTCGGGTAACTCTGTGATAACATCAACCCGAAACTTGAAACCCGAAACTATTTTGTCAAAGTCAATAGTCTATGTTTTTTTCATTGTCAATTGTCAACTGTCCATTGTCCATTTAAAAATCACATCCTAATCCTATACTCCGCCGGATAATAATTATTAATGCGGTTCGGTAATTTTTTTATCCAGCCTAAGGATTGGTTTTTATAACATACAATTGCCCATCCTTTAAAATCGCCGGTTAAATGTATTTCCTGTTTGCGCAAATATTGTAATGCAGTTTGTTTATCCAATTCAAATTTTGGAATAGTATCTTTTAATAAACTACTCATTGCAAATGCATGCGCCGGAATAAAATCTTTTCCTTTTATTTCTCCCAATGCTATTCCCGATTGCAATACCAAAAGTTTGGTAGCAAGCAATTTTATCTCTGCCAATATATTTTTTGGCAAAGCAATTATGGTATTGTTGATTTTAAAAAAATCGTGCAATGCAATATCATTTATCCATGCAGCAACAATACTTTTTTCGGTAGGTGTTACATCTTGAATCAAACTCTCTTTTGTTTTATAGAGTTGATTATTCTCTATTGCTTTTGTATTGCGCAACACAGAAATATAAAATCCTTCTCCTTTCACTTTATCCGGATAAAAGCGATAACCAATTCCACCTGCCGGAGTGTTCACTTCAATAATATTCCAGTCGACAAGTATTGGAATTGCTATTGATTGGAAGCCGAATTTATTAATTAACAGATCTGTAATGTTTTCATCTTCTTCAATAGAATAACTGCAAGTGGAATATATTAAAATACCATTTTCTTTTAACGCAGGTAATACATCTTCTAAAATTTTTTCCTGCCGTTGCAAACACATTTGTAAATTATTCAAATTCCAATGTTGCATTGCGTTTTCATCTTTCCTGAATAAACCACTTCCGCTGCAAGGTGCATCAATAAGTATTGCATCGAAATACTGTTGCAATGCACTAAAATGTTTTGCTTCATTATGTGTGATGATTTCATTTTCATAACCCCACTTCAACATATTTTCTTTCAGAACCTGTACTCGTTGTTTCACCAATTCATTACTCACCAAAATACTTTCAGGAGATAATATGGAAATGATATCTGTAGATTTTCCTCCTGGTGCTGCACATAAGTCAAGCACTTTTAATGGCCGATTTAAATCCATACAATGTTGCAAAGCATAACCTGCGAACATACTACTCGCTTCCTGCACATAATAACAACCGGCATGCAATAGCGGATCGAGTGTAAATACAGGACGTTCTTTTAAGTAGAGTGCATTTTCACACCATGCTACCTGTGCATCTATTTCAAATTCACAATATTTTTTTTTGGGATTTATGCGTATGCTTACCGGCGCATTTTCATCATGCGCCTTAATAAATGTTTCTGCATTGAATCCCGCAGCAGAATGTATATTATTTAAAAAATTTTCAGGAAACTCCGACATACTTTCTAAATCAAAAGTAAAAAGATTTGATGCAACATCTGATATTGGAATGATAGTCTGCTAAACAGTAACGCTTATCTTTATAATATGAAACTCACGAGGCTCCTGATAACAACCATGGCAATTGTATTTTGCAATTTTGCATTTGCTCAAATAGTGATTAATGAAATCAGTACTCGTGGTATTGTATTGTCTGCTGCAGAAAATGAAAGTGATTGGATAGAATTATATAATGCAGGAGCTACAGCAGTAAACTTGAATGGATATGGATTAAGTGATGATGCGGTGTATTTAAACAAATGGATTTTTCCTGATGTTACTATCAATCCAAATGAACATTTGCTGATTCTTGCAAGTGGAGATAATATTAGTTTTCTAATTAATCATTGGGAAACAGCAATTAATTATGATGAGGTTTGGCGATACAGATCAAACACTTCTGCACCTCCTTCTGATTGGAATACAAATAGTTTTGATGATAGCGTATGGAGTACCGGCGAAGGAGGTATCGGCTATGGAGATAGCGATGATAATACATATATCAGTTCCACTTATTCTATTTGTATGCGCAAAACATTTGATGCTGATCCTGATATTCTGGCTAAGGTAGTTTTGTATGCAGATTATGATGATGGTTTTGTTGCGTATTTAAATGGAGTTGAAATTGCACGGTCATCAAATATTGTTGGATCACCACCAACATATAATGCCGGAACAACAATAGATCATGAAGCGGTTTTATATTGGGGAGGTGTGCCTGAAGCATTTGTAATTCCGGATGCAATTTTTTCAGCAGCAATTGTACCTGGTGAAAATGTACTTGCTATTCAAGTGAATAATCTGAATTATTATTCCTCTGATTTCTCTTCTTTGTTTTGGTTATCATTTGGAATTACAACAACAGATAATCCTTATGGAGATGTGCCGCCGTGGTTTGCTTATGGAAGTACTTATTTAGAAACAAATTTTAAAATAAGTACAGCAGGAGAAACTATTTATTTAAGTGATGCATCAGGAAATATTTTAGATCAACAGTTTACAGGATATTTAGATGTGCATAATAGTATTGCAAGAATTCCTGATGGAAGTACATGGTGTGTTACTGCAAATGAAACACCCTCCACTACAAATGATTTTGCAACATGTACAGGAGGTTATGAACCTGCACCTGTATTTTCTTTAGCCCCCGGTTTTTATTCCGGCTCACAAACTATTGAAATATCTTCTACCTCTGCCACTGCTGAAATTCATTATACATTAGATGGTTCGCATGTAGATATTTCTTCACCCATTTATACTGATCCAATTACTATAGATACTACTTGTGTGGTGGCAGCAAAATGTTTTAGCAGCAGCACATTACTTCCATCACCCATGATTAAGAATACCTATTTTTTGGATGAAGGAGATTTCGGAATTAATATAATCAGTATTTCAACCGATCCCGGAAGTTTATGGGATAATGATACAGGCATCTATGTATTCGGTGATACCTATGATTATTGGTATCCCTATTTCGGTGCTAACTTCTGGGAGCCTTGGGAAAAATTAGCACATGTAAGTTATTATGATATGGATGGCAATGCATTATTCGAACATCAAATGATGCTTGAAATTCATGGAGGATATTCAAGAGCAGAAGATAAAAAAAGTTTCAGATTAGATTTTAAAAATAGCCTTGATGGAGATTTGGGATATGCCATTTTTCCGGATAAACCGGAAGTAAATTCATTCAATAATATTAATCTCCGCAATGGTGGTCAGCATGTTTGGTACAGCATGATACAAGATTCATATCTCGCCCGTGTGATGCGCAAAACAAATATTGATTATGAAGCTTACACACCTGTGCATGTTTTTCTGAATGGATCTTATTGGGGCTTGTATGAAGTGCGTGAAAAAGCAGATGAACATTTTGTAGAAAGTAATTATGGCAATGATGCAGATGATATTGATTTGTTAAATGGATGGACAGCTCTTGCAGGTTCTGATACCGGTTTTGTGAATATGTATAATTGGCTGATGGATCATTCTGTGGATGATGCAGATTTCTATAATTATTTTGCTGACCGGGTGGATGTTCAGAATTATGTAGATTATTATATCGGTGAAATTTATTATCAGAATTCTGATTTTGGTGGTGCTTATTGGGGACAAAATAATATTAAATTATATCGTGACCGTACCGGTGGAAAATGGCGACATATTATGTATGATATGGATGGTGCAATGGGTTGGTTTGGCGGTTCTGTTTGGGATAATTTTATTGACATTATTCGCAATCCTGCAGGTACTTCTATGAATTCACAAATCTTTGATAAGATGTTGGACAATGCAGAGTTCCGCATTTATTTTATCAATCGTTTTGCTGACTTAATTAATACGATTTGGCAAACAGAAAATATGGAAGCAGAAATGACGGAAATGCGAAGCCAATTAATAAACGAAATTCAAAGAACTGCTGATCGTTGGGGGCCTCCTTATAATGCATTAACCTGGATGGATTACACGCAATGGATTTTGGATTATAATGAAACCCGAATTACACCTGCACGTTATCAAATAAAATCTTCTTTTGGTTTAACGCAACAACGATTTATTACATTACAAGTAAATCCACCGGAAGCAGGTTATATTCAAATCAGTACAATTATTCCACAAGATTTACCATGGGAAGGTGTGTATTTTGAAGATGTGCCATTAATGATTACGGCTATTCCAAATCCGGGTTATACATTCAGCAACTGGACTTCTGTAGATGTAATTCCAACGGGTGAAGAATTGAATCAAAGTGTAACCTTATTTTTAAATTCAAGTGAAACATTTGAAGCAAACTTTACCGGTGCAGCAATAGAACCAGAAATAATTATTACAGAAATAAATTATAACAGTGAGAGCAGTGCAAGCAGTGGTGATTGGTTTGAATTATTTAATAATGGCAGCGATGCAATTGATATTTCCGGATGGCAAGTAGCAGATGCAACTGGTGTAAATACTTTTCACATTCCTATACAAACTATTTTAGAACCCGATGCATATTTGGTATTTAGTAATGATCTGGAAAATTTCTCTGCAAAAAATCCAACAATAGAAAATGTAATTGGTGAATTAAATTTTAAACTAAATAATACCGGTGATCGCATTGCATTGATTGCATTAAATGGCGACACAATTAGTAATGTTGTTTTTGCAGATAGCAGCGGATGGCCACAAGGTGCAGATGGTACAGGTCGCACATTGGAATTAAAAAATTATTTTGGAGATCAGAATGATCCAACCAATTGGTTCGACGGATGTATGTTTGGTTCGCCCGGTATTGCGTATTCTCCATGCGATGAAACACTTGTATTCAGTGAAATAAATTATAACAGTGCCGACACTGCAAATGCAGGTGATTGGGTAGAGATTTTAAATACATCTTCCACTACATTGGATATGAGCTTATGGAAATTTGCGGATAGCAATGATTCCTTGGTTTATCAAATTCCACCGGGAACAATGTTGCCTTCGGATAACAGATTAATCATTGCAAATAATTCTGCATTATTTAATGAACGTCATGCTGATATAGATCCGTTGACAACAAATTTTATGTTTGGATTAGATGCATCAGGTGATGTATTGCGCATTTATGATAACAATGGTGTAATTCAATTTTCTGTTATTTATAATGATGAATTACCCTGGCCGACAGAAGCGGATGGTGGTGCTAAAACATTAGAACTTGCAGAAATAAATGGAATGATGAATGATGCATCCAATTGGTTTGCGGGATGTCCTGAAGGTTCACCCGGCATTGCGTATGATCCGGATTGTGGTGTAGTGGTTTTTATTAATGATCCTGCACTTTCTTTTTCAGTATATCCGAATCCTGCGGATGATTATTTTATTGTGGAATCAGACATTGCAATTTTAAGTTTAGAAATTATGGACTTAAGTGGCAAAGTGATTTATGAAATGAATGCAAATAATTCATTGAAAACTATAATTCCAACTTCATATTTGTACAATGGATTCTACCTGATGAAATTGCATTTTGAACAAGGTGAAAGAATTTTAAAATTTATTGTGCAACATAAGTAGTGAAAACTTATATATAGAAATATGGGGTATTACGAATAATATATTTTATAAACACAGTTCAACAGTTCGACAGTTCAACAATTCTACTTTCTATAATACAAACTGAAAAAATAATTTTCAGATAATCTATTATTTTTTTCTTTCCGTAGTATAAAGCACCAATTGTTTTAAACCATTATTGCTTGCATTTGCGGGGAAACTCTTCAGCACATCAAATGCTTTATTTTGATAATTATTCATTGCTTGTTCTGCATATTCAATTCCGCCGGATTTATTTACAAAATCAATTACTTCCTTCACTTTTTTAGGATCGTTATTATTATTTTTTACAATATTTTTTATGCGACGTTTATCCATTGTTCCGGCTTTACTTAAAGCATAAATAAGTGGCAATGTCATTTTGCGTTCTTTAATATCACTACCTGTTGGTTTGCCGATATCATCTGCACCATAATCCATAAGATCATCTTTAATCTGAAATGCAATACCAATGTATTCACCGAACAATCGCATTTTTTCTATCATCACTTCATCTGTTGTTACCGATGCTGCTCCTGCGCTGCAAGCGGCTGCAATTAATGAGGCAGTTTTTTTTCGGATAATATCATAATAAATATCTTCTTTAATATCTAAACGTCTGGCTTTTTCTATCTGCAATAATTCGCCTTCGCTCATTTCCTTCACTGCATTACTTGTTATTTTTAAAATATGATGCTGATTGCGCTCCAGCGAAACCAATAATCCTTTTGCGAGTAAATAATCCCCAACAAGCACAGCAATTTTATTTTTCCAAAGTGCATTCACAGAAAAATATCCACGGCGTTCATTCGAGTCATCCACCACATCATCATGCACTAAAGTTGCTGTATGTAATAATTCAATTAAGGAAGCAGCAGTATAAGTGGATTCTTCAATTTTGCCGAATAAGCCCGCACTGAACAACACAAACATCGGCCGCATTTGTTTCCCCTTGCGATGTACAATATAATGCATCACACGATCTAACAAGGGCACATTACTGCGCATTGCATCCCGGAATTTTGTTTCGAAAATTTCCAGTTCAGCCTCAATCGGTTTTTTAATGATATCTAATTGTGCGGACACGCTTGCAAGTTATTACCGGAACAGCATTTTACATAATATTAGTCTCAACCACTCCCTTATTGTTATTAATGATATATTCCAAACATTTCACTTCCTTAAACTTTCTTTTGGAATGATGTTTGAAAAACAAGAAAATAAAAAATCAGATCATGCATAAACAAATCAGCTTAATACTACTTCTCTTAACTGCAAGTATTTTTAGTTTGTCCTCTTGTTCAAAAGGGGGAGGTATAAATATTTTCAGTATTGAGGATGATAAACAATTAGGGGCACAGATTGCAACTGAAATTGCAGCAGATCCAGCAACATATCCTCTGTTAAATGAAAGTGATTATCCGGAAGCATACGAGTTGTTGTATGATATTCGTGATCGCATTTTAGATGCCGGTGAAGTGGAGTATAAAGATGAATTTGTATGGCAATTAAAAATCGTGAAAGATGATGATGTATTAAATGCATTCTGTACTCCCGGCGGATATATTTATGTATATACCGGATTAATAAAATATTTAGAAAATGAAGCACAATTAGCGGGAGTTTTAGGACATGAAATTGCGCATGCAGATTTACGCCATGTTACTGATCAGCTAACCGAGCAATATGGTATTTCACTTTTATTAAGTTTGGTATTAGGGCAAAATCAAAATGTATTAACAGATATTGCAGTGAATCTTGTGAGTTTATCATTCAGTCGTGCAGATGAAAGTCAGGCAGATGAATACTCAGTAATTTATTTATGTCCAACAGAATATTATGCAGCCGGTGCAGCAGGATTTTTTGAATTAATAGAAGCAAGTGGCGGCTCTGATATTCCTGAATTTTTAAGCACACATCCAAGTCCTGAAAACAGAATAGAAGATATTCATGCAGAAAATGATTTGTTGGGTTGTGATGGTGACGAAACATTTGATGTACGCTATCAGCAATTAAAAGATGCGTTGCCATAAATGGTATTGGGTATAGAGTATTGAGTAGTGAGTATTCTTGTATTCGACTCAAAGAGTGCTCTTCGAGTAATTCTGTAATAACCGGAAGAGGAACGAAATTTTTTTCCTCTTTTTTATTTGTAATAATTGGTGTTCTTACATACGTCTCTGTTATAACATAAAAAATAAATTCATAGATCATTAATTCAAGAAAAAAATTACACGGAGTTGCCCAGAGAAATACGGAGTTACACGGAGAAATTAAATCTAAAAATCTTTAATGCGAAATTTTTTTAAGTTCAATTTTTAATTGTTTTTATATAATTGAAATAAATAAAATTAATTCTCTTTGAAACTTATGAAATTATAGCAAAATCAAAATTTAAATTGGATTTATTTGCAAATAATAATCCACTTGAAGAATATTAGAAGAATAAATAAAATATTGATACTAAATAATTTTTTATTACCTTAGTCATCTAAACCAATTTATCATGAAAAATTTATTTACTAAATCTACCCCCCCCCCCCCCGCAGAATCTTACAAATAGCATCATGCTTAATCTGCCTTCTGCTTTTTAATTTTAATAATTCACTTATGAGTCAAACTTTGGTCAACCAACTTTGGCAACTTGAATTAAACTACCCCGATACAGTAGAATGGAATGCATCTATATTAGATGGTAGCAATCTGATTACCACAGGAAATACATGGAATGGTGCAACTCAAAAAACAAACATCGTTACTACAAAAACAAATCAAGGTGGCAGCATTGTTTGGCAAACAGAATACAACGGCACAGCAAGTGGATTTGATTATGGTGCTGCACTTATAAAAGATGCCAGCGGTAATGTATTTGTCGCAGGTGCTACAAATGCGTCCGATGATTATACTTATGATATTGTTGTAATTAAATATAATTCAATTGGAGTGCAACAATGGGCTACCACTTTTGATGGTACAGGTGCAGGTAATGATATACCTTCCGATATACTTTTAATTGGTACTGATATATATGTATGTGCAGCAAGTATTGGTATTACTACCGGCTACGATAATTTATTGTTAAAATTAAATTCAGGCGGTACAGTGCAATGGAATAAGCGATATGATTATACGAGTTTATACGATATACCCGGTCATCTGATTAGCAATGGAGGAACTAATATTGTTGTGAGTGGTGCAAGCCAATCTTCAGCTACAAATTGGGATTATACTTCATTGAAATACAGTTCTTCCGGCACATTAATTCAAACACAACGCAGCAGTGCAGCCGGTTATGGTTTCGACAGACCAACAGGATTAGTTACTGATGGCAGTGATAATTTTTATATAACAGGTTATACTTATAATGGTACTGACTACGATATGCGCACTATTAAATTAGATGAAGATTTATCACCTGTTTGGACAGTAAGCGAAAACGATGGTGGCGAGGATGGAAGCAATGCAATATGTATAGATGGCAGTGATAATATTTATATAGCGGGCTATGCAGAAAATTCGATTGATAGCAGACAAATAAAAATAGTAAAGTACAATAGCGGCGGTACATTACAATGGGAGAAAATACTACAAAACAGCAGTAACGATATAGAAGCCCAAGCAACAGGCATTACTTATAACAGTACCAGTGACCGTGTAGTAATTACAGGTTTCTATGAATATACATCAGGCAAAAAAGTAATTACCACTTTTGCATTAAGAACTGATAATGGAAACCTCACATGGAAAAATGAATATCCTAACTTGGGTGAAAGTATTGACATACCAACAAATGTATTAGCCAATAATAATTATGTATGGGTATATGGTAGAAGAACTGAGGATGATACTACAAGATATGTTACGGTGAAGTATGAGACAATGACTTATCCTTATGAAATAATAAATGACACAAGTGGGAAACCAATTTACGTTGATGAGCAAATGATAATATCCTTTAAACCTGAAAATGTTGATTTGAATTTTGTAAATAACACTCAAAAACAATTTTCAAATTTGATTGATGTAATTGATAGTGGAACGTACAATACTTTATATCCTCTAATTAAAGGCCAGGGACAATTTACACCAAAAGTGTATAAGATATATTCAAAGTTAACAGCCAATGATTCTCTATCAATTACGAGGCTTGGGGACACTATATCAATACCAAAATTTTGGTCCTCATTTATAGTTACATTGAATGTAAACATTGAAGATGTATATGATACCTTGAATAATATGATTTCTATTATTGATTATTCGCATCCCAATTATTTATTTGGCCAAGATTTTTCCCCCAATGATGATGACTATAACTTACAAAATAGTTTATTTGACGGATCAACATCACTTGAAGATATCAATACCGAAGGTGCATGGGATGTGGAAAAAGGAGGAACTCACATTAAGGTTGGTGTATTTGATACGGGTATTTATTGGAAACATGAAGATTTTCATCTAACATCTGGAAATGAAGAATTTAGCGACTCTAAAATTATTGGCGGTTGGGATTATGAAAATGATCATGCAGTTTATGAAGATGATAATTCACTTTCAAATTCTAATAATCACGGAACTTGCGTGGCAGGAATAATTGGAGCAATTACAGATAATGATATAGGAATAGCTGGTATTGCAGGTGGGGATTTAATTACAGGTGATATAAATTCAACAGGAGTACAGCTCTTTGATATGGAAGTAGCAAGAGAAGAATATAATCCTTTAATCGAACATGAAGAACCTTTATATGACACATGGTTTTGTGCAAATGCAATTACTGAAGGGGCGTCTTATACACCTGATGGAAGTTATGGATATGGATTACATATAATGAATCATAGTTGGGGAACTGGAATTGTAGGTCAAATAATAGATTGGAATTTTGATGCTATGAGTAATGCTATGAATTTTGCATTTAAGAGCCATGTAATTCAAGTTTGTGCAAAAGGCAACGAAGCAACAGGAGACTTACATTATCCTTCAGATTTAAGCGATAATTATATATTAAGTGTAGGTGGTTCAGGTAATGATGGAGAATTTTACGAAGGAAGTTCTGGATCCGGTTCTAATTTTGGGAATAATATTGACTTGATGGCGCCTTATGGTTCTGAAGGAGTTACAATTTATACAACAGATAACGGTGCAACAGATGACTACATAACATTTGGAGGTACATCTGGAAGTGCACCACATGTAAGTGGCGTTGCTGCTTTGATGTTAAGTCAAGTGAATAATCATGATTCTGCGCCTCATTTTGAAAATCTAACACAAGAAGATGTAGAAGCAATTTTACAAATTACAGCAGACGAAAGATTTGAACCACCTTGTAATGAAGATATCTATGATGACTATTGTGGCTGGGGGATATTAGACGCACAAGAAGCATTGGAGGTTATTGAAATGCCAAAGTATAAAGTGATTCATATTTGTCAAGAATATAATGTTACAGATGATGATCTTGATGAAGAAGAAATGACAATATTTATAGCAGAAGCTGGAGATTATGTAGGAATAAGTGCTGGGTATTATTGTGCAGCACGTTATAAAATTAATAGAGCTGCTTATCACTCACTTTCAGCTTCAAGTGTAATTCTTAACAATTGGATTTTACCAAGTATGTCGAATGTTTTAGGTTTAAATGATGCAGTTCAGATTGTAACAGATGACCCTTCTTTTACGATGTCATCTCCCAGTTTATCATCAACCACTGTTGAGGGTTATATTTATTTTTTATATCATACATCCTCTTGCGAATTATATGGTAGTACAGTAAATAAATGGATTCCATTTGATCCAAATACAACAAAAGCCAAGTTTTGCTATTCCTTACATGTTTATGATGAATATGCAACTGAAATTACTGCGTTAGGTGAGGAAGTTTCTATTACCATTTTCCCAAATCCAACTTCTGATTTTGTAAATATTGCTAGTGAAGATTTTATCGGAATGAATGATTTAATAATTCAGGTAAAAGACATAACTGGGAAAATACTTTACAGTAGTAAAGAAGACAGATTTTCAATATCAAATAATTTTATTTCCATCCCAGTTGCAAAATACCAATCCGGTATTTATATTATTTCAGTTAATGATGGCTATAAGCAATTAACCGGTAAATTCATCAAATTATGATTTTAATTATCAAAAGAATAATAACCGTATTAATGATGTTATTCTTTATATCTTGTGATAAACCTATTATTGATATTTTCACTGATTGCGATTCCATCAATTATTCTTCAATAAATACATGGGAATATGCAAATAATTACTATCTGGCACCTTGTTTTAATCCTGAAAATTCAAATGAATTTATTTATGTTTTAGATAAACCGAATGATCCCACTTTTAGTAAGCAATTATGGAAGTATAATCTGACTACAAAAGAAAAAAGCTATATAACCGATAATGTTTGGTATTACCCCAAATATGGTTTAGATGACTGGATTTTCCTTAATAGATTTAATCAGCAGATATGGAAAGTGAAATCGAATGGAGATAGTTTGCAACCCCTATTTACAGAAGAATTAAATTATGATGTTGAACCATGCATTCATGATAAAAGAATTGTATTTCGCAGAATTATAGAAAGTGATTATTTTGTAATGTTTTCTGATTATAATGGAAATATTTTATATCAAACTATAGATAAAGTATTTAGTGATGGGGCTTGGTCAGGTAATGGCGAAAAAATTCTTTCCTTATATAGCAATAATTCAGGAAGTTTGGATATGGGGATTGCTCTATACGACACTCTGTTTAATCTAGAAAAAATAACTTTAGGATTTCAGTATGAATCCTATTATGATGCTATTCACGGCATGGATTGGTTTTCAGATTCAGAAAATTTTGTATGGTGTAAACTAAGTGGACTCTATAAAGTTAATATCAACACTGGTGTGCAAGAATTATTAAAGGAAGGTTGTGATGTAAGTGAAATTGGTTGGCCTTCTGTAGCAAGTGATAATTCGGGAATTTTACTTGAATCCTATGTAAGAAGTAAAATTGAAAATAACACTTGGCTAATGGAATCAAATATTATTTTGACCGACATGAATGGTGAAAATGAAATTATCTTAAATCTGGATTAATGAATTTTATGAAGAATAGTATCACATTAATAATTTGCAGTTTATTATTTTTAAATTGCTATACTCAAAATAATTTTTCTATATCGGCAAATTATGGTTACGGCAATACAGTTTGGGGAATTAAACCAATTGAGTTTAGTTTTCATGATATTTATGGCAATACGGATACTACAGTTTTTATTTATACATCTTCATCAGATCCTTGTTATGCTTTTCAGATTTCAGGAGAATATGCATGGAATAAAGCCATTGTTGGTTTATCTGCCGGAATGCAACATTTTTATGTAAGAAACTTAATATACGATGGCATACCTGCACTCGGTATTCCCACTATTATAAGTCCTGTGGCAAATCCTACACCTACACATTATAAGTTTGGAGTTTATGGCGGATATACTATTGCTGCAAAGAATAATATTACAGTTACACCTTACTTGCAATTAGGAACATTTATAGATGATTATGTAAGTGACGAAGAAGGTTTTCATTGGTATTTTAATACATCTATGCAGTTTGCTTATCTGATTGCAGATAATTTCAAAATATATATTCAACCATCTTATGATTATTCACGATGGAATTCAAATAATGAAAATAATACCGACGATCAAAAAATTTGGATAGATATATATTCTTTTACAACAAGTTTTGGAGTAAGCTATATTTTTGGGAATAAGAAATTAAGCGAATAATATTATTTTAATAAAGTTTACAGCGACTACCTTCAAATAAATTGTGATTGGATGATGCAGGTTACACTTATAGAATAAAAAAAAATTACACGGAGTTGCCCAGAGAAATACAGAGTTACAGAGATAAAAAAAATTTAGAATCTTTAATGCGGAATTTTTTTAAGTTGAATTTTTAATTGTTTTCATATAATTGAAATCAATATAATTAATTCTCTGTGCACCTCTGTGATAACATGAAGGTGATGGTGGAATGATTGTTAATTTTTTATTAGTAACTCAATTTCTTCTTTGAGTTTAGGAAGATGATTTATTAAAATTGACCAAATATTTTCGTCCGATATATTGTCATAAGAATGAATAATCTGATTTCTTAAACCAATAATAGCTTTAGCATTCGTAATAATATCAGCCCAACTTTTATCTTGTTTAATTATTCTGTTAATAGCTTCGCCAATTATTTCGAGGTTTCTTTCCACCGCCCGCTTCAACATTATATTTTTGCGGTATAAATTAAAGTCTCGCTTTTCAGTTATAAAATATGCATCAATCTCATCAATTGCCAATTTGATATCATACAAATATTTTAAAATTCTTTCATCCATATACCCTTTCTTTTGATCTATTAATTGACTGAATTAAAATCGGATTCTTTAAAGTCTGTTCTTCTAACAAATCCACTTTTCTACCAACTAAAGATTCAAGTTTTAATTTAAAATCCATATAATTATCAAAATAGTTTTCTAACTCAATGTCTTTAAATTTAACAAGAAAATCAACATCACTTTCATCATTAAAATTTGCGTTAATTGAAGAGCCAAACACATACATTGTTTCTACATAATGTGTGTTACACAATTTTCTAATACTTTCAATATTTGATTCTATTACCATTATTCAAAGCTACAAAACATTGTACTCAGTATCTCCAAGGTTGGCAGCCAATCCTTTCTGTGCTCACAGAATCTCTGCGAATAACTCTGTGAGAACATGAAAAGCTTAATCAACTTCGCTTACATTTGTTGAATGAAATATTTACTCCTTTCATTTATTTTATTTATTTGCTGTTCCCTATTTGCACAAGTGCCTGCTGATGGTTTGGTAGGATTTTATCCGTTTAATAATTCTACAATTGATTCAAGCACATTTCACAATGATGCTATTGCGGGTGGTTGCTCTTTTACAGTTGATAGATTTGGAAATGAAAATGCAGCTCTTGAAATGAATGGTATTTCCGATTCATTGATAATTCCAATTCCTGAACTTGCTCCACTGCCAAGTGATTTTACAATTTCTTTTTGGATGAAAACAAATTCACCCGAAAAACTGAATCTCTTTTCACTGAAAGATTCACCTAACGATACTATCAATAATTTTGAAATTCAATTCAGTTCTACAAGCAGCTTGCAATCTATACTGGAAATTTACTACGGTTTTTATACTTACTGGAATGGTTCAGGTTGGGGGGATAATTATTTAGCAGAAGGTGCTGCAGGTACATGGTATGATGGACGTTGGCATCATCATGTATTAACCAGAACCAATGACACCTTAAGCGTTTGGCATGAAGGGCTAAACTATACATCTGTGTATTACGAACATTATGCAGGACCAATTGGAGATGCGTTGAATTTTGTTGTTAGTGCAGCACCAAATAAATTGAAAGGAACAGTAGATGATATTGCATTTTATAATCGTGCATTATCCGAAATTGAAATACTGAATTTATTTCATGATCATAATCCATTTAATTTTATTGACCCAAAATCCACAGATGCATATTTTGAAGGAGATACAATTTTGGTAAGATGGGATTTTGATGCAACACAAGTAAGTGATTCCATTGATTTGGAATATCGTATTAATGAAACCGGCGATTGGATACTTACAGATCAAAATCATTTGGTGGAATATTTTTTCTATCCCTTTGTAATGAATTATCCGATAGGAACAAAAGTGGAATTACGCATTACTGATAGATTAAATACAGCAAACACAAAAACTGTCGGGCCATTTATTGTTACAGATTATCAATGGCAATTAGTAAACGACTCACTACCGTTTACACCAAGAGATGGAAGTGGATTAGTAAATTTTAAAAATAAAATGTGGTTGTTCGGTGGATGGGATCCTCCTTATCATGAACCCTTTTATACTTGCAGTGAAATCTATAGTTCAACAGATGGAATTAATTGGGAATATCATGGTGAAGCCCCCTGGCCAGCACGCCATATTTCGGGTTGGCTTGTGCATGAAAACTTCATTTATCTTATAGGTGGCGATCCGCAATCTGGTGCCCTGAGTGATGTTTGGAAAAGTGATGATGGCATAAACTGGATACAGTTATTGGATTCCATTCCCTATTTTTTACCACACCGGCACAGTATAAATGTGGCAAGTGTAAATCATACATTATTAAATTTTGGAGGGCAACAAGTGGATTATGTTTCGGGTGGATTAAATCAGGTTTGGAGAAGTACCGATGGTATTGATTGGGAACAATTACCGGATGCCCCATGGACAGGCAGAGGAATGATTTTAAATAATTGCGTAGATACAATAAATAATGTCGCATGGATGCTTGGTGGTGGCAGACTTTGGGACAGGCGATGTTATAATGAAGTTTGGAATACTGCAGATGGTGAAAGTTGGAATCTTGTAAATGCAAACCCACCATGGCAAGCGAGGTATTGGCATACAGTTGCATGGTTTGATAATAAAATGTGGGTGATAAATGGAGTAGTAAATCAAACAGATAATAATGAAACATGGTACAGTGCAGATGGTATTACATGGTATGAATTAAAGTATCCGAAATATTTACCACGACATGCACATTCAACAACTGTGTATGATAATGCATTATGGATGATGGCAGGAATTGCTTCTAACGATAGTTGGAAACTTGTAAATACAAGTCCTCCAATTGTTGAACAAATACAAAATCAGAAATTTATTTTTAATGTGTTTCCAAATCCTGCGAATAAAATATTGCAAATAACTATTTCACCTGATGTAGAAATTTTAAGCATCCGCACATATAATTATTTGAATCAATTTGTGTCGGTAAATTTTAAAAATAATCAAGCCAACATCTCTCATCTTGATGCCGGTATATATTTTACAGAAATAATTTCTGAATCAGGCAGGTGGGTACAGCAATGGATTAAATTATAGATACTATTCTCACTTTCCCATAATCTTAAATTCCAATCGCACATGTATTTTTGTCCCAGCATGTTCGCCACATTTTACATTAGTGCGTGCAAGGCTATATTTGGTCAAACCTGCTTATACTTTTATTTGAACAATACAGGAAGCAAATAGCATTTTCCATTACAAAAAAGCCCGTATTCTATTCTTTCTTATTTAACAAAAAATCCCTACCTTCCTTTCCAATTCTTCCATTATGCAAAAAGCAAAATATTATATCACCTCATTTTTACTTGCAATTGCTTTTACTATAAATGCACAATTACCCACAGGACCGGAGATAGTATGGCAGAGATGTTTTGGATCAAGTGGAGTTGATTATTTCATTGACGTAATAAAGTTAGCCGATAGTAGTATCCTTACTTCTCAAGTCTATGGATTTCCTGATGGTGATGCTGAAGGGCTCTATGAATTATCAGTGCCTGCAATTCTCACCAAGTTTACATCTGATTTAGAGATCATTTGGCAAAGATATTTTGGAGGAAACACATGCGGAAGCGGAATAACCAATATTATACCCTTGCCTGATGGAACAATAATGACTGCTGGTGGAACCTGCTCAACTGATGGTGATTTCACCGATAATCATAGTGATGCCGGAGATATTTTCTTATTGAAAACGGATGTAGATGGCAATAAATTATGGAGTAGGTGTTATGGAGGAAGCGCTAAGGATTATATTACAGGTTGCATTGCCACGCAGGACGGCGGATTTCTGATTACCGGATATACGGGTTCCTCAGATGGTGATATTCCATTTCATTACGGCGCATCGGCTTTTTATGATGCTCTTATTTTTAAAACCGATAGTGCAGGTAATATTGAATGGTTGAAAGTAATTGGGGGGACTTCTGTTGATTATGTGATTTCAAGTGTTGAAATAGATTCTGAGAAATATTTTTTTGCCGTAGCCAGCACCTCTGATGATATTGATTTTGAAGGCGTAGGTTTAGATGATTATGCCAAAGTATTGTATTTTGAAATTGATATTTCTGGCAATATTAATCAGAAATCCTATTATTCAGGTGATAATGAAATACGGGGATACATTAGTGCATCTAAAATACATGATGGTAAAGTATTGCTGGTTAATGTAGTAGCTGATAGTAGCAACTATGTAGAAAGTTTTGGAATGGAAGATGGTGTAATTGCAGTATTAGATGATTCACTTCATTTCAATACAATCAAAAATTTCGGAGGTAGTAAAAATGATGCATTGTTAAGAGTAGTTGCTGACGAAGCAGGTAATTATTATTTGTTAGGGTACAGTTACAGCCCTGATGGTGACCTGCCCGGAAACTATAATGATGGAGCCTATAACGACTATTGGCTCATGGCTACAGATCATAATTTCAATCTGCTATGGAGCCGCAACTTTGGAGGTAAATTCAATAATAACAAAAGTGATGTAAGTACATTACTAGGCAATTTGATTGTGGATGAAAATTATATTACTTGCTTCATAAGTTGTGTTGTGCCTGATAGCTTTCCTGATATGGACATTGAATGTGGCTTTCCAAGTTTATCGTCGGGTTACACTGATTCATGGATAGTTCGCTTTGATTTGAATACTGTTTCTGTTCAAGAGCCTTCAATAACACCAGATTTTTTCACAGTATATCCCAATCCAACCCAACATCAAATTACAATAACTATGAATCAAGATATTTCGCCATGTTATAATAATTATGTTGTGCTCATAGATATGAAAGGCAGAAAGTTAGCAGAAGCAGAATTTAATTATACCTATTCTATGGATGTTTCAAACCTTGCACCTGGTTTATATATGGTACTTGTATATTGCAATGAGTTTTTACAATATAAAAAAATTGTCATTCAACATTAAAAATAAAAGATATGAAAAGCTATTTATTCATTTTAATCCTATGTGTTTGTAACATGTGTTATATTATGTCTCAGACTATAACTTGTACTGATTCAGAATTCCCTTCTGACTGGAAAGCAATGGGGCCATTTGAATTTATAGATGGTAATGTAATGGGAAGAGTAGCTGCTATTTCACCGGATAGAAGCGATTTAAATAATATAATTATTGGCACCCGTGCAAGTGGTTTATGGCGGACAACAGATGGAGGCGGTACATGGAGCAATATAACAGGTTACAGTATACCTGCTTTGGGTGTAGATGGCATAGTAAGATTTGAAGATACCTATGATATATTATATGCAGTTTCAACCTTTACAGGTTCAGATCTGAATATTTATAATGCAGGCCTTATTTATTCCGATGATGGTGGGTATGTATGGAATGAAGTAGAAAGTTATCCGTCGGATTATCAGCTTAATGGTGATTATTTCACAACAGAAATTTTTCTTGAAGATGAATCAGATAAGGTTTGGTTAGGAAATAACAAAAAATTATTTTGCAGGAATGTCGGCGGTTTCTGGGAAAGCAGACCATCCTATGTTGGTGAATATGTCTTTGCTGACCTTGATGAATTCACAACTGATGATAACCACAGGATAGGAGAAGTAGATCTGGTACCTGGAAATGATGAATTTATTGTTGTGAGCCCATCACAGGGTTCAAATCTCGACTATATTTATTCTAAGGACGGCAGTGAACATTGGTATAGTTTTAACATTCCTCATTTACCTACTGTGCCTCTTGATGGTCATTATGAAATGACTGTATTGACTTCCATACCCACACCAAATAAGGCTTATACAATTTTTCTATTTAATATTTATGATGCAACTAATACTAAGGTTGGACATGATAACTATTTAACCCATTATGATCTTACTTTGCCTACACCATATGCAGGTTCTACTTATTCTATCAGCACTGATTTACTTAGTAGCGGCGTAATCTCCTATTTTGAAGTAATACCGGGTGATGGCTCAACTACTAATGATCAATGCTTTATTGGCAAAAGTCAAGATAGAATGCAAAGAGCTTCAATTCCTTCTACACCTTCCGATTTCAGTTTTTCTTCAATCAGTAACTACGCTGGTTTTGGGTCAAATTGCCATACTGATGTTCGGGATGTAAAAACACTATATGATTTTAGTGCTGGTAAGTATATATGCTTCATAGCTCATGACGGTGGGGTAAGTATGGCAGAGGATTTATTAAACACAAACAGTGATAGTGATTGGAATAATATTAATGGTGTAGGTTTATCCATAACGGAATTTGTTGGATTCGGAAATTCCGAATTGGAAAAGGAAAGAGTTTTAGCTACTGCCGTTGATGGAAACTCAAAACGTAGAATGATATCTACAACACTACCAAATGATCCAACTTTTTATCAGGGACCAGGTGGTGATAGCTACGATTGTGCTGTTTCTACAACTGATGTAGATAGAGGCGTTTTAATTACCAATAGTTTCGGTACAAAAGATCCGGCTAATACTAAAGGTTATACTTTTTCAACTAATGTCACACAATCGATCACTTATTCCAAAGCTGATGGTGCTGATGAAGGTTCTGCCCTTGATAACTATGCTTTACGTCCTTTGAATTTTGATAATCAGGATCGTATATGGAATGGAACTACTGATGTTTTTATGTACCCGGATTATGTGAATACATCTACTTCATATGAAGCCATTACTTATTCTTTTCATAAATGGAATACTTTGCCCCCTTCCGAACGAATTACAAATAATGTATTAACGGCTTATAAATGTGTTGAAGAATATCCTTCACCGGGTAAAACAGCATGTTATTATGTAACTAAAAAAGAAAGATTGTTAGGTACACCTTATGCAGATCCGGTGAAGATTGTATATCAAGAGTATGATCCGAGTTTCATTGGCAATGAATATTTTTTTTGGAATGATATAACCCCATTTTTTGATGAAGATGAAGACCCATCAAATGGAATTTCAAATCAATTTGATTTGGCATTTGCAAGCGACCTTGAAATAAATAGTGATAATCCTAATCAGATTTGGGTTTCTTTTGGTGGAAATACACAAGGAGGTAATGGTCAAATTTTGGAGTATATATTAGAGGATGATGCTTTGGCTAAAGTGGGCAAAGTATATTTTTATGATAAATCAACAAATATCTGGACTAATCGCTCTGAGGGCTTACCACCAAATCCTGTTTTGTGTCTGGAATATTTAAAGGGTTCAGATGATATCATTTTTGCCGGAACAGATGTAGGTGTTTACATTTGGAATAAAACTGAAGAGCAATGGGAGTGTTATGATACGGAGGATAAGCTGCCTTATTGTAGTGTGAATGAATTAGAAATAAATTATTGCACCATGACATTACGTGCTTGTACCTACGGTTTTGGCATTTGGGAAACCCCACTTCCCATCGGTACATATTACAGCCGCCCGGGTGCTCCTGCACTTGAAATAACAGGTGATATAACATGGTCGCAAAGCAATGACATTGGCAGAGATATTCGAATAAAACCCGGTGGCAGATTAACCATTCAAAATTGTGAAATCCGCATTCCTAAAGAGCATACTATAATTGTGGAGCGTGGTGCTGCTCTAATTTTAGATAGTGCTATTCTTGTAAATTATTGCGAGCCCTGGCTTGGTATTGAAGTATGGGGTAATACTTCCAAACCTCATCCATTAGTTACAAATGTTTTAAACGGAACTTATCCATCAGCAAGCGATGATCAGGGAGTGGTGTATTTAAACAACGACAGCAGAATAATAAATGCAGAAACTGCAATCAGCACTTATAAATCTACACCCGAAGGTGATGCATCTGCATTTCGTGGTGGAATAATTATCGGTGAATCTTCTTCACTTATTAATAATCAACTCGCAATTCGTTTTATGCCTTATGATTATCCTGTAGGCGGAGCATATGATACGGATGATGATAATATTTCGTATTTCAAAAACTGCACTTTCAGTATGGATGATGCATATATGTTTGAAGATATTTCTGACTATCAAATTTTTCTTTGGGATGTGGATGGCATAGATTTTCTAGGTTGCGATTTTACAAATGGTATCGCACAAACAGACGTTACCGAAAGAGGCGAAGCCATCTATTCTGTAGATGCTACATACAAAGTGAGTAATTATTGCACCGATCCCTATTCACCTTGCGAACATTATGATAACTCTAATTTTACGGGATTTTTCCGAGCAATTGAAGCAGCCAATACACGCTATCTGCCTTTAGATATTACTATCACCTATAATGTATTTGATAATAATCAACGAGGTGTGTTATTAAGCAATGTTGAAAATTCTTCTGTTTTTCTAAATACATATTATGTCCCAGATCATGCATTAGTGAATAATTATGGAGTGTATTTAGAACAGAGTGAAGGATACAGAGTGGAAGAAAATAGTTTTGAAGGTATCGGTACCTTTATTCTTGCCTTACCATATAATGCCGGAATTTATGTAGGCAATAATTCAAATGCCGTTACAAAGATTTATAAAAACAGTTTTATAAATTTAGAAACAGGAATCAGAAGTCAAACTATAAATAAACGACTCCAATTAAAGTGTAATATATTTGATAATATTTATTTCTTCAATATTTACGTTACAAGCGGCGAATTAGAAAATCAAGGTAAATGCCTGAATGCATCTTATCCATTAGCTGAAAGAGTGCAGGCGCCAGCCGGAAATGTTTTTTCGAATGAGGTGGATCCGAACGGAGATATAAGAGTATTAAGTGCCGCAGAGCCATTTATATATCGCCATCATATTGATTTAGATCCGATGTATTATCAATCAACTAAAGTCACTTTAGATCAGTGTAATATTTACAGCACAGCAGGTGATGCATGTCCATCTTATCTCGAAGGTTCCGGTTCGGCATCTATGATGATGAGTATGGCAGAAGAGATAGAAGATGTAATAAATACAATTACATCTGAAATTGATGCTATTGCATTTTCTGCATCAGAATTAACGGTAGAAGAATTAGAAGAAGACCTCAGTATTTTTGAAGCAGAAAAAGAATATTACACTACAGAAGCAGTTGACTTATATATTGCAGAACAAAAAACGGATTCAGCAATTGCCATATTACAAAATGAAGAAGCACAATGGGCACAACAGCGATTAGTAGAAGTGTATATGCTAACCGGTGATTTTGAAAATGCAAATGCACAATTAAAAACATTGGCAACAGATGAACTTGCCACACAGGATTTTGTATCACTGATGGAAGTTTTGATTAACATGCAAAGCAATGGCAGAAATTTAGATTCATTAACCGAAAAAGAATTAGCAATAATAGAATCTTTACACGGCAAACAAAGTCCATCAGGAGTTGCAGCAGAAAATATTTTGCAACTCATAAACAAAATAGATATACCCGAAGTATTTGATGCAGAAACGGAAGAAGATATGCGCTATGCAAATACCGAAATTACATCTGCAATAAAAGTTTTTCCAAACCCAACTACCAACGAATTATTTATTGACTTAACTGCAATCACCGAAACACAAATTCCGGTGCGCATAGTTATTTATAATTTAATAGGTAATAAAATTTCGGAGCAGGAATTTTTAGCCGGAGAAATACAAAAAATTGCACTCAACAATTTCAGTACAGGTATTTATTTATTGCAGTGTTATCAGGAAAATATTTTGTTGCATACAGAGAATGTGATGGTGGAATAGTAGAGAGTATCGAGTAGTGAGTATCGGGTATTGAGTAGTGAGTATTCTCATAAGCTTTGATGTTATTACAGAGTTCTCTTCAAGTAACTCTGGGAGAAATGAATTGTAAAGTCTATTCTTTCTTTTCAATAATCTTAAATTCCATACGCACATTTTTCATTTGTTCTTCTTGAGTGCATTCCACTTCGTCCGTACAATGATTTAATAATTGTGATTCACCATATCCTTTTGGTACTAATCTATTTTGAGGAAATTGACAGATGGTTACTAAATAGTTTCCAAACAAATTTGCTCGTTTTTGCGAAACATTCAAGTTGCGTTGCAAAGTACCAACGCTACTTGTGTGTGCACCAATTTCAATAATACAAGTATCCGGAAGTTGCGATAGTATATCGTAAATAGAATCATAATAATAATCGGCGATATACTGCTTATTGCTATCTAAAAACTGTCGGGGATAAGTGCGAAAAAATTCTCCGGTTAACGGCTTATTAAAATCAATTGTACTTGTATCAATAATATTTTGACTTTGCGAAATTGAATTCAACATTGCAGCAAACACAATTGACAAACACAGTTTATATAGCATCAGGATTTAATAAATTTCTGAACTGATTTTTTATTGCCCGTATTCACTTCTAAATAATACACCCCTGCACTGAGTTGATTTAATAATAATATATAAGGCACACTTTTATTTAATCCTACATTTTGTTGTTGCATTACTAATTTACCACTTGCATTAAACACAGAAATAATTGCTGAAGGAAAATATAATTCACTTACTATTTGCAATTGCTCTGTTGCAGGATTTGGATAAACAGTAAAATTATCTTTAGTCGGAATACTTTGAATTGCTACCGGAGGTTCTATAATTTCTTCTTCAAATAATTTAAAATCAAAAATTCCACGACCATGCGTACCGAATCGCAATGTTTTAATTGTATCTACATATTCAACACTCCAATACACTTGATATGGCGCATCTAATCCTGCGAAATCATACCAATAATTTTCTGCAGGTATATATACATAAGGCCCCACTTCTGTTGCTGCAAATAATAAACTATCCTCGGGTAAAATATCCATATCATATACTAAAGTGTATGGCAGTCCATCACTCATACTTGTAAAGCTTACACCGTTATCTGTTGATTTGTAAACTGCGGGATTACTGTAACCACTTCCACCAATATAAACAGTACCTAAATCAGTTTTGGAAGGAACAATACTGCTACCATAAAAGTAATGACTGTCAGGACCATCGAATACGGAATTTTTTGTCCATGTAACTCCTGCATCCGTGCTATAAAAAAAGTAACCCTTACTTGTCATTACATACCAATAATCTGTATTTAATTCTGATGATGCTATAGCGGCAATTGAACCTGCACTACCTGCACTAAAGTTGTAAGTTTTTTTCTCATAGTTTAATCCACCACCTGTATAATACACTCTGTACAAATAAGAATCACCAGTTGCACTTCCACCACCCAGCCACACTTGTTCAGGGTTCAACGGATCGGCCATTAAAGGAGGTATCCATAAATTTCCATAGCCAAGAAAATCCCAGGTATATAAGTCAACTCCACTTTTTGCAAGCATTGTAAATCCGGGGTAATTCATCCATAAATTATCGCCGCCATCGGAGCTTACAAGATGTCCGTAATCACCACTATAAATTTGTTCGAAATAATAATTACCACCTATATCATAAATGCTTTGTTGGTATCCCTGATCTTGTGCACCGGCATACATTATTTCAGGTAAAGCTTTATAAGTATATACATCATAAAACTGTGCATTGCGCATTCCAACTAAAGTAATATTTGTATTACTCACTCCGTAGTTTGCAGATTTAAATAAACCACCATCGGTACTAATTAATAATGTTTCAGCATTTGTTATTGTATCTAAATACGATTGAATAAAAGGAATATCCGCATGCAGTTTTGTCGCTTCTTGACCATAGTAATCATACCATTCATTGATTGTAGAAAAGGTAGTTCCTCCATTACTGCTTCTCACACAATTAACGCCACCATACCATAAATTGCCTTCTGTTTTTTGAGAGGCATTAAAACTATTTAAACTGAAATAAGTAAAGTTTACTATGCCTTTTTCATCCCATGAAACACCTGCATCCGCAGAGCGATAAAAAGTAGTTTTATTCGTTGTCCAATTTGCAGAAGCTAAGTATAAATATGTATCTGTTGTATTTTGAAATCCGCTCAACATATATACATTTCCTGTTGTGGTTGGCAGTGCTCCAACAGTAGTAATAGTTGCATCCGCATCCACCATTAATAAACTATCTTTTGCTGCGATATATGCTATCGGCATTCCATAACGAGGAGTCCACAATGCGAATTTATTTGAGTTACCATACGTCGCTTCATCCCAACAAAATATTTTATTAAAAGTGGTTCCTGTATCAATGGAACGATACAAACAAGTGTTCCATGCCCAAGCATCATAATCCCATTCCAATGCTAATAATAATATAGTGTGTGCTGTATCATTCAGCATTTCCACATCAAAAATATTTCCCCATATAGACACATCATCCAGTCCTGTTGCTTGTGTCCATGTAATACCTTCATCATGTGTTTTATAAAATCCTTGAGTGCCCCAATTATTTGCAGCCATCAATAATATTGTATCTATCTTGCGTAAAAAAATTGCATCTTGCACATTAAATCCATCATTAATTACACTCCAGTTAGCACCATCTAAATCGCTTTTCCATAAGTTGCCACCTTGTGAAAATGCATATACAGTATTTGTTGTAAAATCTACTTCGGATGCACGCATTCTACCTGCTACATTAAAGGGACCTACTTCATTCCATTTGCCGATGAGATTATCATTTGCAAGTGTATCCCATTCGCCTGCACGAGTACCTTTTAATTTATATTGTTCTGCACGTTCCTGCATTTTTTGAAAACGCAATTCTGCATCCATTTTTTTCCAATCAGTTCCCGGTGCAGCAGCATGCATAATTTTTATCCATTCCTCACGATCTTTTTTATTTTCATTCCCTTCCTTTTGTTGTTTATTAATTTCAGTTGGCTCGGGCAATGTTGTTTCTTGTGTATCTTTTTTTCTGGTTGCAAGAATCATTAAAACAATCAGAGTTAATAAAGTAGTACCGATGACAAGACTGAGTGCGATTTTCTTTTGCATTACAAATAATTAAGAAATAAAATTAAGATTTAAAACAATACGTTATCAAACAACAATTTTTATGAATGAAAAATTACTTTGCCCAAATATAAACCTGCAAAGCATAAACTGATTCCTATCACATTATTTAATAGCACATTCATTAATGCAATACCAATTGCATCATTTTCAACTAATCGTATTGTTTCTAAAGAAAAGGAAGAGAATGTGGTAAAGCCACCTAATAAACCGACGAATAAAAATGCTTTTGTGTATTCATTTAATTGAGGCGCTGCATTCCATAATAAACCAATAATTAATGAACCGATTGCATTTACTAATAAAGTGCCTATTGGAAATTCTCCTTTATAAAATTCAAAGGCTGCTAAATTCATGAAGTAGCGCAATACAGAACCTACTGCACCACCAATTGCTATCCAGAATATTTGTATCACAGCATAAAGTTACAGGCTGTAAATCTATTCTATATGATGATCCACAGACATGCGACGATAATTGCGATCGTAATATAATAATGGTTTTGCCTGATGATTTGTTTGTCCTGTATTTAATACCTGTCCGCCAACAATTACATGGGTTGACATATTGCGAATTTGAAATACTTCACAATCTAACCATGCAATACTTTCCTGTAAAATAGGGCAGCCGGTAGTTGCAGTAAAAGTGGCGATATTATGAAAGCGATCTTTTCCTTCAGGTAAAATTTTTTCACCTGAAAATTGTTTTGAAATATCTAAATGATCTTCACCTAAAATGGAAACAGAAAACTTTTTTGATTTGCGAATCAATTCTAATGTGCCTGCATTTTTATTTATACAAACAAGTACATGCGGAGGATCGAGAGTGATGGATGCAAATGCACTTACCGTCATGCCACTCTGCATCTTTTTATGTGTAGAACAAACTACTACTACACCACTTGCCCATAAGCGCATTGTTTTGCGCATGGCTTCCGGAATATGTAAATCAGTTTCTGTATTCATTGTAATTACTTATTGCACTCAACCATCATTATGTACTAATAGTTTATCCAGAAATTATTTCATTTCATCTATAACTCTGCCGATGCATCCACTGGGGGCTTTTATGCGTAACATCGCTGCTAATGTGGGGGCAATATCTGTTACTTCAGTTTTGCGCCATGTTTTTCCATTCGGAATTTTCCAACCATACCATAACAGTGGAACTTGTGTATCATAATTATACATGCTGCCATGCGTGGTTCCATATTTATAAGATCCCATCCAGTTAGCTTCATATAAGATTTCAATATCTCCACTGCGTTTTGCATTCACACCATTTACTACCATCGTTTTATAAACATCAGGAAGTTTTGCGTTGGCGATATTACTCAGGTTAATTACATTGGATACACCATCAACTGTAATTAAATAATTAAAGAGTACATCATTAATCATAGCAACCGTAATATTATTTTCTGCTAATTTTTTATGATTTAAAAAAATCTGATCATTGGAAAAATTGGCTATCAAATTATCTACTGGAAAATTGATTTTCATTACAGAATCAATTTGTGTTTGTAAAGCGGAGGAGCTTATTAATCCCGAAGGTACTTTTAATGATTGCATGTGTCCGGCGGCAGGCGCAACACCATGATCGGCGGTAAGAAATACCAAATAATTTCCGTCGCCGATTTTTGAATCTAAAAATTCAAATAATCTTGCTAAATCTTTATCTAATCGAATATAAGTATCTTCTGTTTCCATGGCATACGGTCCATAATAATGTCCTACATAATCAGTAGATGAATAACTTACACATAACATATCCGTGGTAGAATTTCCAAAGCCTAATTTTTCCTGAGCAATTGTTTCCAATGCAAAATCTGTAGTTAATGAATTGCCGAAAGGAGTGCCTTTAATTGCTTCCATTGATTTTGCATTTGATAATTTATGTGGAAATACAGATGTTGTTTCTCCTTCATCTCTGCGTTCCCACTCCACATTATCTACAGTACTATTTGTATAATTTATTTCAGGTAATAATAAATTCCAATCCTTGGAAATATAATCATTCGCTAAATGTTTTCCATTAAATGTTTGTACCCAATCCGGTAATGCTTGCATATAATAAGTGCTGCTTATCCATGCATTTGTATTTCCATCAAACCAATAGGCTGCATTTGCAGTATGACCTGCAGGTAAAATTGCGCCTCTGTCTTTTAGTGAAATACCAATCACTTTTGATTTATTATTGGATGCAATTTTCAGTTCATCGCAAATACTTGTGGTCAACATATTTACGGGTGACATTTTTCCAGCGGGCAGAGTCGATCCAACACCTTTTACGGATGAATCACCGGAGCAATACATAAATGCTCCAGATTGTTTATCGTACCAATCATTAGAAATAATTCCGTGAACAGCGGGCACAGAACCGGTATAAATACTTGCATGTCCCGGAGCAGTATAAGTAGGTATATAATTGTAATGATGATTTTCGCAAGAGAAACCATTTTTTACTAATCGTTTAAATCCACCATCGCTATAATTTTCCCAATAGCGATACAAAAAATCATAACTCATTTGATCAACCACAATTCCTACAACTAATTTCGGACGAGCATTTGTTTGTGCGTTTAACAACGAAGCAACGCAGAATAAAAATGTAAGTATGGATAGTTTTAATTGCATTTGAATAATTTAGAATAATTAAAATTTTGGATAAAACAATTTCCAGATTGTAACCCTTTAAATTGAAGATAGAATATTTTTATTTATACTATTCTGTCGAATAAAATTCTTTTTCTTCAATGTAAACAAATACCGGATAACATTTATCCTATATCAAAATTATTTGAGCAGCAGGTAACATCAATTCCAAAGGTTTATACTATGAAATTTCAATAGTATAATTAAAATTTTAAATAGCCTTTAACACCAGAACCGGAATATCTATTTCATTTGCTAACTCCTTAGTTACACTTCTATTAAACAGGCGCTCATAGAACAAACGTTTGTGTGTAAATACCACAAGCATATCAGTTGAATTATTTTGCAAATAATGTTCAATGCCTTCCACTACATTGGAATTTACTTCTGAGGCATAATTAAAATTATGAGTATGAAATTTTTCCTGCATAGTTGAAGCTAATTCGGTAAAATTATTTTTATTTCTTTGTTCCTCATCTGAAAAAATATGCAACATAGTAATGGTAGCATTTAGTTTAGAGGCAAAGTAAGTTACTGTTTCAAATTCTTCTTCAGTTTGATATAAGTCGCAAGCATCTACCATTTTTTTTACAGGTTTTAACTCTGCTTTTGCAGGTACCAATAATACAGGATACTTGCTGTTCATTGCCACATGTGCGGCAACACTTCCAATAAACACTTTTTCTAAACCAGTTAATCCTTTTCTACCGAGAACAATTAATTCTACATTTTCTTCTTGAGCCACTTTTTCAATAATGCGAGCAACAGGATATCCTATTTCAACTCGTAATTGTAAATTTAATTTTCTGCCAAATTCTGAGTCCAAACTTTCGGCGAATTCCTGAAATTTAAAATAGGCTTTTGTTTTCATTGATTCCAGTAACATGGACGACATGGATGCTGCAGGTGGCCCATCCATATAAACCACATTTAATAAAACGATTTCGCCTTGAATATTTTCGGTAATTTTTATTGCATATCGAAGCGCATGTTTTGATGCGTCTGAAAAATCAGAGGTAGCTAATATTTTTAACATAATAGTATGTATTAAATTTTGCGGTGAAGGTAAATAAAAGGCAATTAATAAAATGGTTATATAAAAATATTACACCATGATTTTAATTTTTTACAACAAGCATTGGCACTGCCGATTTTCCTGCCAAATCTTTGGTAATTCTATGGCTGAAAATACGATCCAGATAAACTTGTTTGTGGGGGAATACAGCTAACAAATCCGGATTTGTTTTATTCAGATATTTTATAATTCCTTTTACTGCACTTGTGTTGACCTCATATTCGAATCGCACATTATTAAATCCATATTTATCCATTGCTAATTCTTGAATTGTTTTTGCCTGGATACTATTTGCTCGGTCGGCATTATTGTAAACATGCAGCATAGTAACATTTGCTTTTAAGATTTCTGCAAATTTCATCATCCGCATAAAATCTCCTTCCGTTTGTTCTACACCGGTTGCATTCACAATAGTTTCAATACGTTTAATAGCTGCTTGCTGCGGAACAATAATAACTGGAAAAGCACTGTAAGAAACAAGATGTGTTGCCACATCACCCATTACCATTTGTTCTAAATTATGACGCATCCCTGCACCTGCAATTATTAAATCTGCATTTTCTTCCCGTGCAGCTTTCTCAATTACAGAATGTACTGAAGAACCATATTCAATTCGGTTAATGATTTTAGAAAATTTCGGTTGGGTAATTTCTGTAAGCAAATTTTCAAATTTATATTTTGCTCTTAACTTCAGTGATTCAATTAATTTATTGAACATAAAAGCCGGTGGTGGTCCATCCACATGCACTACATGAACAAGAATAAATGCAGTGTTCTCTGCATCAAATGCATTAAATGCATATTCCACCGCATGCTTAGATGCCGGTGTAAAGTCGGTTGCAACAATTATTCGTACCATAGTTTGACAAAATACGGCAAATTGGCAAATCAAAAAAGTTTTTATAAAAAAAAGCGGGGAATGCCCCGCTTTTTTAAAAATTAATAGTTAATTATTTTATTTCAATTAATTGTGTACCAGTATTATTTCCGTCAGTAACAGTTATTGTGTACATGCCCGGAGTTAATTGGCTACAATTAACAGTAGTTGTATTTCCTGTAATTGATGTAGTGGATATCAAACGACCTTGAATATCACGCAGGGCAATTGTTCCCTCCATCATTTCAGTATTAATTGTAATTAAATCAGTAGCAGGATTTGGATACAATTGGAAATTAATTGCCTGCAATGCATCTATTCCTTGTGCACTTTCAATAACAACTGATTTACATATAGAAGAAGTACAACCCTGATCATTTGTAATTGTTAAGCAAACTTCATAAGTGCCGATTGCTACATATGCATGAATTGGATTAGGTCCTGTAGAAGAAGTACCATCACCAAAATCCCAATTGTATTCAACGGCTGCATCAGAATTATCACTGAATGTAACTTCACTTGCAGTTGCTTCATAAGTAAAATCTGATTTCAGTTTATCTTGCAAGGTAACAATTACACTATCATACACATATAATGATTGCGGATTGTATAAATAAAGAATTACTGTTTCTGCAGATTCAATTGCTGCATCTTCAATTGGTATAATGGGTAAAGTTGCTGTTGACATTCCTGCAGGAATAATTATCTGACTGGAAATTTCTTCATAATCCACGCCTTCTGTTGCAGTACCTGCTACATAATAATTAATCACTAAATCCATATCACTTGGAACATAGTTCGTGAATTCAATATAACCATTGGAACAACCTTCGGCAGCACTATTGCTTTCACCATCGCCATAATAAGCAGTACCCATTCGTAAGCTTCCTAAACTACCGGTTTTAAGAAATACACCTGAGTCTAAAATCATATCACCTGCATCGGCAATTGCAATTTTCATGTGATAGGTTTCTCCTGCGGTAACTGCAATACTGCCATCTAATACTGTTGTCAATCCATCGTATTGCACATACATACTATCACTCATATAAGGATCTTCATAACCATCGCCATTATTTACATAATAATCAGAATAACTTATGTCATTCACATTATTAATTGCAACTGGAACATCAGTTCCTGGAATGGTTGCAATATTTACAGGATCAGGAATTCCGGGACCACTAACCCAAAATGCAAATACATCATTAAATGCAGAGCCTACAAACTCTAAATATTCTTCTGAACCGAAAACATAAGAAATGCGGACTGTATCGGCGGCAACTGTCATATCAAATTCGATAACACAGGCATCATAAGTATAATATCCCGGAATTAAAGCATCCAAATCGACATCGCCATCTGTATCTAGAAATCCGCTTGCTCCGCCGTTTGCATTTGGTCCGAGAGCATTTGCAATTGTACCGGAAGTAAGAAGAATTCCTTCATCAATTCCAACGTAAGCTGAGGATGCATTATAAAATCCCGATCCCGATTCACCACATGTTCTCGTGAGATTGGTAATAGTAACACCCGGACCTGCGAGTGAATAAATAAAAGTGGTATCATTTGATTCTTCTGTTACCACAAGTTGTGCATTTACAGTATATATAAATGCGCAACAAATAGAGAGGAGTAAAATTTTTTTCATTGCTATTTTATTTTTATGAGAAATAAATGTAGAAATAATAGTTTTATAAAACGAATATTAATATTTGTTATAAACCATTTACGAGTTTAAAATGACACTGTAGGGATATTTACCTTTTATTTATAATGAGATCCAGCATAAAGCAATTTAAAATTTTATATATGTTTCAATTTAAACAATTTGCTATTCAACAAGAAAAAGTAGCTATGAAATTAGGTACGGATGCGATATTGCTTGGCAGTTGGGTTGATATAGAAAATGTTTCTTATGCACTTGATATTGGCAGTGGCACTGGTATTCTTGCATTGATGATTGCACAGCGAAATAGCATTGCATTGATTGATGGAATTGATATTAATAAAGATGCTGTTGAGCAAGCAAAAGCAAATGTGTTGGCGTCACCATGGGCGAATCGAATTCATATTTTGCATTCGAATTTGCATAATTATTTTCACACTTGTAAGAAGAAGTATGATTTAATTATTTGCAATCCTCCATATTTCAGCAATGGATTTCCTGTTGCTGACATTGGAAGAAACATTGCCCGTGTTGCAGAAAATCTTGATAGTGAAGTATTGATTTCTGCTTCTCAACATTTGCTTTCAGAAACCGGAAAGCTGGCAGTAATTCTTCCTTTTGAAACTGCAGAGAAATTTTTGAAATCAGCACTACATAACAAATTGTTTTGCCATCGAAAAACTATTGTTTATTCAAAAGCGGATAAGCCTCCAATTCGCATACTTGTAGAAATTAAAAAGCAACAATCAATAGTTCAGGAAAATATTATAATTATTGAAGGTGACAAACCTAATACTTACTCAGGCACTTTTAAAAATCTTACTGAAGAATTTTATTTACACTTCAGAAAATAAAAAAAGCCGCAATAAAAATTACGGCTTTAAAAAACATTGAATTAAAATCTATTAGTTATCGTCGAAATTATAATCATCTTCTTCACTGAAATCATCAGCATACTCATCTAAAAATTCTTCTTCATTTAAATCGCCTTCAATTTCATCTTCATCCTTACCTTTTTTCCCTTTGGCTTTTCCTTTTCCTTTACCTTCTACAAGTTCTTCTAAATCTTCCAGATCTTCATCAAATCCTGAGTCATCATCATCATCAAATTCGTCGAAATCATCATCGTCATCAAAATCATCATCATCGTCCGTGTCTTCCTCTTCATCACCCTTTTTAGCATAGGGGATGTTTTCCAGATCACGAAATTTTTTGTCGTCCACATGACTGTTCAGGAATTTGTTGATTTTATCAATTGGCATGTTCGAAGTAATTTCTCCGAACTCATTAATGCCCACTTCAAATCCTTCGAGTTCTTTGTGAACTTCGGGTTTTCCACTCATTGGTTTCTTCTTTGGCATAGCATTCAAATTTTAGTGCAAGGTATTAAATTTTTTAATTGCAAATATTAATCGGTTAACTGAAATATTTTTTCCAAGAACATGCATCATATTAAAAACCGGCGGGCCTTGTAATCCACCTGCCATAGCCAATCTTAAAATGGGCATTACTTCTCCTGAATTTAATTGATTATCGGTCATAAATTGCTTTACAATTTTCTCTAAATTTTCAACCGTAAAATTATCTGTATTTTCAAGTAATTCGGCAAGTGATTCAAAAATATTTGATTTTTCTTTTTTCCATTTTTTTCGAATGATAGTTTCATCATAAGATTCCACATCTTTAAAAAAGTAAATGCCTTGTTCGTATAGATCAGGAATAAATACAGCCCGCTCCTTCATTAATTCGCAAACTGCGGCTACATAATTTTTATCGGCTTTTATTTCATGTAAATCCAGAGTAGATTGAAGCAGTGTTGCTAATGCTTCGCCACTCCGCATTTTTATATGTTGCTGATTAATCCATTTGGCTTTTTCCGGATCGAATCGTGCACCGCTTTTACCCACTCTTTCTATAGTGAAGGCTTCAATTAATTCTTCGGGTGAAAACACTTCCTGATCGCCACCGGGATGCCATCCAAGCATAGCAAGAAAATTCATATATGCTTCAGGTAAAAATCCTCGCTCTGCCAACCCTGAAATTTTTTCTCCGGTCAATGGATTTTCCCAATCCAAAGTATAAATAGGAAAGCCAAGTCTGTCGCCATCCCGTTTGCTTAATTTTCCATTGCCTTCCGGTTTTAATACTAAAGGTAAATGTGCAAATAGAGGCATTGCTTCTTCCCAACCGAGATAGCGATATAATATCACATGTGTAGGTGCACTTGGCAACCATTCTTCTCCTCTTACCACATGTGTTATTTGCATCAGGTAGTCGTCAACCACATTGGCAAGGTGATAAGTAGGCATACCATCACTTTTAAATAACACTTTATCATCTAACTGATTTGAATTAAAAACCACCCATCCTCTTATCAAATCATTAAATTTTATTTCTTCATTGCGAGGCATCGAAATACGAATCACATAAGGAGTATTATTTGCCAAACGTTCTTTCACTTCATCGTGTGATAAGGTGAGAGAATTTTTCATGTATTGTCGGGTGATATGATCATAGGCCGGTGAAGGATTTCCTTGATCGGTCATTCGCTTGCGCATATCTTCCAATTCTTCCTGTGTATCAAATGCATAATATGCATTGCCACTTTCAATTAATTGCTGCGCATATTGCAGATACAAATGCTTGCGCTCACTTTGTCGGTATGGCGCAAATGGCCCACCGATATGTATGCCTTCATCAAAAGTAATTCCTGCCCATTTGCAACTATTAATAATGTAATCTTCTGCACCGGGAACAAACCTGCTTTGATCTGTATCCTCACTTCGCAAAATCAATGTACCGTTATTTTTTTTTACGAATAAATAATTGAACAATGCAGTTCTGATACCACCAATATGCTGAGGACCTGTTGGGCTGGGCGCATATCGCAATCTTACTTTCTTTACTGTACTCACATCGCAAAGTTAAAACATCGCACATAAGACATTGCAAGAAATGGATTAGAAAAATAAATTAGTATTATTGTTTATAAATGTATTGGATTAAAACACCTTGGTATGTGAAAGCAGTTTATCCCGGACTCATTTGGAATATGTCTGGGCAAAAAGAAATTTATCTTACGTTTGATGATGGTCCTGTGCCGGTGGTTACTGAAAAAGTGTTGGAATTGTTAAGCCGATACAATGCCGCTTCCACATTTTTTTGCATTGGAGAGAATATTAAAAAACATCCGGATCTTTTTGATAGAATTATTAATGAAGGTCATACCATTGGCAATCATACTTATAACCATTTGAATGGATGGAAATCTAAAGATGAAGAATACATTAATAATATAGAGGCCTGTAATACACTTGCAAATTCAAATTTATTCAGACCGCCCTATGGACGCATTGGAATAAAGCAAATTCAGCATTTGCGCAATCAATATCGTATAATAATGTGGGATGTGTTGAGTGGTGATTTTGATGTTGCGCAAACTCCGGAATCATGTGCTGATAATGTTATTCAACATACTGAATCAGGAAGTATTGTTGTATTTCACGACAGTGAAAAAGCAAAACATAATGTATTAGGTGCCTTGCCCCTTGTATTAAAATATTTTTCTGAAAAGGGTTTTACTTTTAAGCCTCTACCAAAAGCGATGAATGAATTTAATTGATACACATGCGCATATTTATTTGCCGGAGTTTGATGCCGACAGAGATAATATGATAGCGAATGCAAAAGATGTTATCAGAATTTATATGCCCAATATAGATTTAGAAACTATTGAGCCGATGTTGCAGTTACATTCTAAATATCCTGAAAAATGTTTTCCAATGATTGGTCTGCATCCATGTTCCGTGAAAGAAGATTTTAAAAGTGTGTTGGAAAAAATGGAAGAACAATTTCAAAATAAATCAACAACATTTTACGGTATTGGTGAAACAGGGTTGGATTATTTTTGGGATTTGAGTTTTAAGGATCAGCAAATTGCTGCATTTGAACAACAGATTATTTGGGCGAAGCAAATGCAGTTACCTATAATTATACATTCCCGCAATGCCACGGATGATTGCATACATATAATAGAGAAACATCAGGATGGAAATCTTACAGGAATTTTTCACTGCTTCTCAGGAAGTACTCAACAATTGGAACGAGCTATAAATACCGGGTTAATGATAGGAATAGGAGGAGTGGTAACATTTAAGAATGGTGGTCTTGACAAAGTTTTGTCAAATTATCATTTGAAGTCAATAGTGTTAGAAACTGATTCTCCTTATCTTGCACCGGTTCCTTATCGTGGTAAACGCAATGAACCGGCTTACATAAACCTGGTTGCAAAAAAATTATCTGAAGTTTTAGAACACCCTGTGGAATTAATAGTAGAAGTAACAAACAAAAATGCCAATAAGGTATTTAAATATGCCGGAGAGTAGAGTTAGTGATAAAATTAATGTTTGGTGCTATCGGTATTATTTTAAACCTTTGTCGCCCTTATTAAAATGGAGAGATGTCCGAGTGGTTTAAGGAGCACGCCTGGAAAGTGTGTATGCCTCTAAAGGGTATCGAGGGTTCGAATCCCTCTCTCTCCGCAGGAAATGGAGAATTATTTTTTTAAAAATTTAACTTGCTATTTCGTGTACACGTTTAAAATTGCTTTATTTGTATCTCAATCTTTTAAATATCTAATAAAAACAAATTTCACTTTATGAAAAAGTTGATTGGAATTATCGCCCTGTTAGGGGTATTTGTTATCATCCCTGGTGTGTTAATGGCACAGGATGCTGCTGAAGAAGTAGTTGCCAGCGAAGGTGGTATTACTTTAATGAAACGCTACTTTATAGAAGGTGGCTGGGCTTTTATGTCTACTATTCTTGTTTGTCTTATTCTCGGACTTGCTTTTTGTATTGAGCGTATCATTACTTTAAGTCTTGCTGATATCAATGCAGATAAATTATTGGCAAATATTGAAAAGTCTTTAGTTGCAAAAGATGTGGAGAAAGCGAAAAGTTTTTGCAAAGCAACACGTGGTCCTATTGCTTCAATCATGTATCAGGGTCTTACCCGCACCGACGAAGGAATTGATATCGTAGAGAAAACTGTTTCTTCTTATGGATCTGTTCAAATGGGTCAATTAGAAAAAGGGTTATCCTGGATTTCATTATTCATTGCATTGGCGCCAATGCTTGGATTCTTTGGAACAGTAATCGGGATGGTTCAGGCTTTTGATGATATCGCTAACGCCGGAGCTATTTCAGCAACCATTGTTGCAAGCGGTATTAAGGTAGCATTATTAACTACAGTATTCGGGCTTATTGTTGCCATTATTCTGCAAGTATTTTACAACTTTATTGCCTCTAAAATTGAAAGTATTGTAAATAAAATGGAAGACAGTTCAATCACTTTCATAGATTTACTTGTGAAGAATAAAATTGCCTGACCAATAAAATAATTACTAATGGAAAGTTTAATGACAAATATTGTTCTGCCTGCAGGCGTTATACTTATTGCTATTTGTACAATATTATTTGTATTCTCTTTATTCGCAGGTATATTTCAAAATTTAAAAGGTTCTTTAAAACTATTGATTGGTGTGGGTATCATACTGGTTATATTTTTTATATCCTTTGCAATGGCTTCCGATGTAAATCCGGCTGCTATTGATGTGAGTGGAGGTACTGTGAAATTTGTTACAGCAGGAATTATTACTATGGCGGTGCTTATTATTGTAGCTGTGGTTACAGCTATCGGTACTGCGATTGTTGATGCATTTAAATAAACCGAAGAATATGCATAAAAGAAAGAAAAAAGATGCGCCTGAAGTAAATGCCAGTTCAATGGCAGATATTGCATTTCTATTGCTGATATTTTTTCTGGTAACTACCGAGATAAGTATTGACGAAGGAATTAATGTAACCTTACCACCTTATACCGATGTGCCACCACCTCCTGTAGAATCTAACAATAGAAATACATTAACAGTGAATGTGAATTCACGTGACCAGTTGCTGGTAGAAGAAAATGTTATGGAAGTAACTCAACTCAGAGATTTTACCAAAAAATTTATTAATAACAATGGTGCAGATCCTACAATGTCGGATAGTCCTTTGGATGCAATTGTTTCTTTTAAAGGAGACAGAGGTACTTCTTATAATATGTATATCGAAGTATATAATGAATTGAGAGGAGCCTATTCTGATTTGAGAGATGATGTCTCGAAACGAAAATATGGTAAGGTAATGAATGACCTGACAGATTCAGTTCGTATTGATGAAATAAAAACTATGTATCCTATCCGGATTTCTGAAGCGGAGCCTACAGAATTCGGAGCGACTAAAAAATAAAAGAATATGCCTCAGTTTGTCAAGAAACCAAAAAAAATACCCGGGATAAGCACATCTTCGCTACCGGATATTGTATTTATTCTATTGTTCTTCTTTATGGTGGCTACTCGTTTGCGTGAAACTGAAATTAAAGTAAAACAATCATTGCCGCAAGCTACAGAAATGGAAAAATTAGAGAAGAAAGATTTGCTCAGTTACATTTATGTAGGTGCGCCAGAAAAAATGTATCAGAAAGAATTAGGTACATCGCCAAGGCTCCAATTAAATGATCAGTTTGCAGATGTTTCTGATATTGCCGCTTTTGTGGAAACCGAAAAACAAAAAATGCCTTCGGAGAATCGTGCTAAAATTATTATGGCGCTAAAAGTGGATAGAGATGTAAATGTGGGAATCTTGACGGATGTAAAAACAGAATTGCGAAAAGCAAATGCTTTAAAAATTACTTATATTACTACAGGTCGTATTGAAAAGAAATAATTGATTTAAAATTTTTTATATAGAAAGCTCCTGAATGTCCGGGAGCTTTTTTTTGCAGTAATAAATTTTTTCTTTTTCAGATTATATTTTATTCATAAGGATTATTTTAATCCTCTATCAAAATTTAATTTTTGAAATAAGGAAAAAATTCAGCCTTTTATGCATCATAAAAAAAATGCAGCCACGAACCTGCCTGCCGGCCAGGCAAATGCACGAAGAAATCATTTATTAGGCTAATAAAAATTATTTCAGATTATATTTTTTACTGTATTTCTCATATAAAGCATTCTGCCAGTTTTCTGTTGCAACTTTTCTTCCTCTGATAAATGCTGTGCTTATTTTATTTGTGCGCATATCTAAAATGTCTCCTTCACAAATTAATAGTGTTGCATCTTTTCCTTTTTCCAATGAACCTGCTGTAGAATCTATACCAAGTATTTTAGCATTATTTAGAGTTATGCATTGCAATGCTTCTTCTTTTGTTAAACCATAAGCTGCTGCTGTTCCGGCTTCAAAAGGCAGATTGCGTTGGTTCCAAAAACCTTCGCTGCCATTACTTACAGATATTCCGTAAAGAATTCCTGCTTGTTGTAAAATAAAAGGAAGTTTATATGCCATGTCAATATCGTAATCATTACGGGAAGGAAGCGCATGTACACGTTCAAGAATAACAGGAATATTTTTTTCTTTTAATAAAGTCAAAACAAGATTTGCTTCATTACCACCTACAATTACAGGAGTAATTTGAATTGATTCTGCAAAGTGAATTGCATGTGTAATTTCTTTAGCGCCGTTTGCATGAATAAATAATTTCTTCTCACCATTAAATACACCCTGCATCGCTTCAAATCGCAGATTCACCGGTGTATGTGTTTCATCTTTACTGTATGCCAATGCTAGTTGAAAATAGTTTTCTATTTCAGAAACAGTATTTACATAATCTGGATTTTCAATTACCTGATAACTATTATTCCATTTATAAGTATTAAAAGAAGGCCAGTTAATTTGAAGACCATTATCCATTTTATAAGCGGCATCTTCCCAATTCCAACCATCTGTTTCCACTATAGATGAAGTGCCGCTGATTGTTCCTCCTACAGGTACTATTTGTGCAAATAAAATTCCATTAGTGCGCAAAGTAGGAATTACTCTGGAGTCTGTATTATATGCAACAATACTGCGAACATTCGGATTAAATTTTCCGACTTCCTGCATATCATTGGTAGCCCGCACCGCTTCTAATTCATTTAAACCAAGTGTAGTATTTGGTGCAATAAGTCCCGGATAAATATGTTTTCCGGCGGCATAAATTACTTCAAATCCTTCAGGATTATATTTTACAGTTCTCGCATCACCAACAAATAATATCACACCTTTTTCAAAAGCGATAATTCCATTTTCAATCACAGTACCATCACCAATATGTATAGTTGCATTTGCAATTATAATAGGCTGTGTTTGTATTGTATCATAACTCTGTGCAAATGCAACAGTCAGAATAAATACACATGCGTATGTTGTTATTATTTTTTTCATAAATTAATAATCATTACCGGTTATAAAATCAAAATCATCGTCGCAGTGAAATTCAGGTTCCAGAATTTCTGAAACTGTAATAGTGGCTTCACCATTCTTTTTTGAAGCAAGCATTTTTGCAATTATTCTGTTGCGTTCTGTTTGTAATGCTTCTTGTTTTTGTTGTTCTGTATCAATATCATAATAGAGAATTCCATCAACAAATGTTTTTTCTGCTTTTGCATAAATGCTCAATGGATTATCGCTCCACAAAACAACATCTGCATCTTTACCTTCTTTTATACTTCCCACTTTATCATCAATATGCATCAGCTTTGCCGGATTCAGTGTCACCATTTTTAATGCATCTTCTTCACTCATGCCGCCATACTTTATACTCTTTGCTGCTTCCTGATTTAAATGACGACCCATCTCTGCATCATCAGAATTTATTGCAGTGATAATTCCAACTGCATTCATAATACTTGCATTAAAAGGAATGGCTTCCACTACTTCATATTTATAAGCCCACCAATCAGAAAAAGTAGATCCACCTGCACCATGTGCTTTCATTTTATCTGCTACTTTATATCCTTCTAAAATATGCGTGAATGTATTGATACGAAATTGGTGCGCATCAGCAACTTGCATCAACATATTTATTTCGCTTTGCACATAACTATGGCAAGTAACAAATCTTTTACCTTGCAATATTTCTGCAATTGCTTCTAATTCCAAATCAATTCTTGTGTTTGCAGGATCAGCTTTTTTTGCAGCAATATATTCTTCACCTCTTGTAAATGCATCGTCAAATGTCTGTTCCACACCCATTCGTGTTTGGGGAAAACGTTCTCTTCCTCCAGAACTCCAATTGGAGCGTTTTACATTTTCACCTAATGCAAATTTTATAAATGGCGGAGCTGATTGAAACTTCATTTCTTCAGGCGCTGCACCCCATCGCAATTTAATAATTGCACTTTGGCCGCCAATCGGATTGGAAGAACCATGCAGCAATTGCGAAGTAGTTACACCACCTGCTAATTGACGATAAATATTTATATCATCGCAATTAATTACATCACCAATTCTAACCTCCGCACTCACTGCTTGTGTACCTTCATTGACACCACTACTGATTGCAATATGTGAATGTTCATCAATAATTCCTGCTGTAAGATGTTTGCCGGTTCCATCAATAATGCGAGCATCTTTTGCATTCATATTTTTGCTCACTTTACTTATTTTTCCTCCCGAGAGAAGTACATCATAATTTTCAAGAATGCCCTCTTTTTCATTTGTCCAAACGGTTGCATTTTTAATGAGTACATCTTGCTGTGTTGGTTTTATTGTCCATCCAAATGCATTGAATGGATACATGATGTTACCAATAATTACTGTATCAATTTTCTTATCAATTTTTTTCTCTGCATACACATTTGCAAACGTTGCATTCCAATTAATCCATGTAGAATTTAATTGTCCGCTGCCGGAAAAAGTTGTATCGTTATAAGTGCCGGTTAAACGAAACAGATTTATTGAATCTTTAAAATAAAGTGTTATATAATTTCCTTTTAAATCGCCATCCGCTGTTAGTGTATCTGTATTTTTAATAATCGAAAATTCCGGTTTATTTATTTTTCCTTTAATTAATAATCCATAAGTATAATTACCGGCTTGTAATTTATAAGCACCTCTTGGATCTGTATCAATCCAGGTTTGATTAATATACATTTTACCATTCACCCAAGTTTGAAAAAGCATCGTTTCTTCTTCAAAAATTGGAGCTGAAGTAATTATAAAATTTGCAAGTTTTCCTTTTTCTAAAGTACCACAATTATTTTCTATACCAATAATTTTTGCCGGATTAATTGTAAGTGCCCGCAATGCATCTGCAGAATCTAATCCATTTGAAATTGCTTTGCGAATATTTTTTAAAAAATCCTTTTTATTTTCTAATCCTGCTTGAGTGAAAGCAAATAAAATTCCTGCATTTTGCACCATTGCTGCATTTGCAGGTGCTAATTCCCAATGCTTTAATGTGGTGATGGAAAGGAGGTTTGCATCCAATGGATCTTCTACATCAGGCAGTGCAGGAAAATTAACCGGCAGGATTAAAGTAGCTCCAGTATTTTTTATTTCTTGCAATCGTTGATATTCATCTCCACCACCTTTTATAATATATTGAATACCGAATTCATCACCGATTTTATCTGCTCGTAATACTTCCAATTTATTACTTACATCAAAAATTTGTTTGAGAGTTAGATTTTGATTTAATGCATCCAGTGCAATATTATATTCTTCCTGATTCCCAGTTTTTGCATACCATTTTGCATCGTACATGCTTTGACGAATTAATGCAATTGCGCCCATTTGCGAACTCGGATAATCTTGACCTGAAGCGCCTTTTCTAAAACTATATTGTAATGATGCTTTGTCTTTTAACAACATTTGATTTTCTCGTTCATTGCCTGTTAAAACAATTGCACCTGTCCCTCGAATTATTCCATCTGTATTATGTGCAAGCACAGCAGCAAATCCATTTTTACGCAATACATTTGCTTGAGCAGTATCAATAATAAAATGTGTGTAGCTATTAAATTCAGGTGTGATAGATTGATTCCAACTGTAAGCACCTTTTCTTGCATTTTCAGTTTGCGGATAGGATGAAGAAGAGGTAAGCGTTGCAGGTTTTGTAATTCCGTAATCAGAATACAAATCAATAAAAGCGGGATAGATATATTTTCCTTTTAAATCTATTACCACTGCATCCGCAGGAATAGCAATATTTTTTCCTACTTCAATAATTTTTGATTCTTTAATTATCAATGTTGCAGAATCTAATTGCAAATCCGGATTCACAATAATATGTGCATTGGTAAATGCATAAGTAATTTTTCTTACATCATGAACTCCATTCACCGGAAAAGTTTCCTGGCCAAATAAATTTGTAATCAGGAGTGAAAAAGTAAAAATCAACAACACCGCTTTTTTCATAACCGTATTTTAAGTAATGCTAAAAATAGAAATTTTGCATTGAGAAGTATAAGTTTGTACTATAAAACCTATACAATGGATACTTCAAAGTTTATAGAAATAAATTCCCACAAATTTTATTATTCACTAAATGGTGAAGGAAAATGTCTTATTCTGATTCATGGTTATGGCGCTGCAGGTTACATATGGAATTCAATCATTCCATTGATAGATAAACAATGGTGTGTATTAATTCCTGAATTACCCGGTTCGGGAATTTCTGATGTACAACCCAATGCATCTATTGAGGACTTTGCAGATATGCTGCATGCTATTTTGAAAAAAGAAAGTATATCTCAGTGTGTAGTAATCGGTCATAGTATGGGCGGATATATTGCTATGGAGTTTGCAAAAAAGTATGCATCCATGATGTTGGGTGTTGGCTTATTACACTCCCATGTATTTGCTGATGATGCAGAGAAAAAAGCAGGTAGAAATAAATCAGCAGAATTTATTATTCAACATGGTGCAGAAGTGTATTTAAAAGATTTTACCCCTAAATTATTTTCAAAAAATTCAGATCAACAATTTATAGATACGCATTTGCAAATGATATCAGCAACTCCTATAAAGGGATTGACTACTCACTTGAAAGCAATGGCAAATCGTGAAGATACTTCTGAAGTATTGCGCAATGTAAATGTTCCTGTATTTTTTGGTATAGGAGAAGATGATGCCATTATGCCTAAAGAAGTATTGCTTAAGCAAACAAGTATTGCCGCCGTTTCACAAGTGGAATTGTTTAATAAAAGTGGTCATATGAGTATGATTGAACAGCCTTCGGAACTTGCTGAAGCAATGAATAATTTTTTAATTTTTTGTAGTTAAGTCTTTCAGCAATAGTTTACGATTTAACGTTTTATTAAATTGACTGGCTAATGATAAATTCTTTGGTTGCTTTAGTCTAATTTTATAAATCCAATAATTACAGTTTTTTGAAACACTTTCTATATATATCATTTTGTTTGCTGTTTAGTATTTCGAGTTATGCTTACCATTTAATTGGGGGTGAAATGTATTACGACTGCCTAAGTGATAATAATTATAAGGTTACGATAAAAATTTACAGAGATTGCTATTCTTCCGGTGCCGATTTTGATGACCCTTTATACTTATATATCTATAACAGTAGCGGAGTGTTACAACAGCAAATTTCTATACCCTTATTAAGCTCCACTTTAATTGATCCTGACTTAACGAATCCATGTATTGTGGATGCACCGGATATATGTGTGGAAGAAGGGGTTTATGAAGTGATAATTAATTTACCTAATAGTTTAGGAGGATATGATTTAGTTTATCAGCGTTGTTGTCGAAATTCTTCTATTATTAATCTGGATGAACCTGATTCACAAGGAGCTACTTATTGGGCATATATACCAAACCCGGGAGATATTTGCAATTCCAGTCCAAGGTTTAATACATTTCCACCAATCGTTATTTGTGGGGGATACCCATTTCAATTTGATCATTCGGCAACTGACCCTGATGGAGATTCTTTAGTGTATGAATTATGTGCACCGTTTCTTGGAGGTGGGTTAACTGCTCCAATTCCCGACCTGTTTTCTGTGCCTCCTATTAGCTCACCACCATTTCCAACTTTGGATTATGCTGAGGGGTTTAGTGCTACATATCCCATGGAAGCCAGTCCGGAATTAACTATAAATTCAGAAACCGGATTGTTAACCGGAACACCAACTTTGTTCGGGCAATTTGTTGTCGGTATTTGTGTAAAAGAATACAGAGATGGAGAATTAATAGAAACCCATTTGCGGGATTTTCAATTTAATGTTACCGATTGTACGCCGTCGTTATATGCTGATTTTCCTGCGGAAATAAATAATTGTGATAACCTCACCATTGATTTTGATAACAACAGTTTTGGAACATCTTCTTATTACTGGGATTTTGGTGTGCCTTCAATAGGAAGTGATAGTTCTACGACTTTCGAACCTATATATACTTATCCAGACACAGGCACTTATATAGTTATGTTGGTGGCAAATCCCGGAACAATATGTTCTGATACTAGTTATTCTGAAGTGAATGTGTATCCGCAATTGATTGCTGATTTTAATTATGAAGCAGCATGCGCCCAGCAATTACTATTTTTTGATGATGCTTCTACAACAGATCATGGAGAATTAACAGAATGGATTTGGGATTTTGGAGGAGGGATTACTTCTACTCTTCAGGACCCTTCGCTAATGTTTGAAAGCGGAGGTAGTTTCCCGGTTACTTTAAAAGTGAAAAATGACGTGGGTTGTACTAAAGAAATTTCAAAGAATATAATAGTGTATCCTTTGCCACAAGCAGATTTTATCTGGGATAGTCATTGTCTCGGGCAATCTGCAGAATTAATGGACAACAGTATAATTGCTGAAGGATATTCAGTCATAAATGGTGAATGGACTTTGCCGGGAGAAGCTTCTGCAACAATGGGTGCCAGTTCAACTATAAATTTTGATACAACAGGAGTTTTTGAAATTACTTACGTTGCAATTTCTGATAAAGGTTGTACGGATACAATTACACATTACATAACTATTGCTCCGCAAGTAATTGCCGAATTAGAACCGGATACCGCTATTTGTATTTATGATACAGTTCAATTATTAGTGCGCAATGGTTCTTCTTATCAATGGACACCTGTGTATCGCATTTCGGATGATAATGCTTTTAATCCTTATGTATATCCGGAAGTAAGTACACTTTATACAGTGCTTGTTTCTGATGGTTGTACTTCGGATACCGCATCTATTTTTATAGAGGTATTACCACGACCGGAAATTACTGCTTGGCCGGATACTGCGGTATATAGATTTGAACCTGTACAATTATATTCTGAAAGTGATGGAATAAGTTTTAGTTGGTGGCCTTCGCAGGATTTGGATAATTCAGTAACTGCGAACCCTGTTGTTTCTCCTTCGGAAACATCTGCATACATAGTTACAGCTACGGGAGAAAACGGATGTACTAATGCCGACACCATAAGTATTGTAGTTTGGTTAAGATGTAATCGCTATGATATACCCAATGCTTTTACACCAAATGGAGATGGATTAAATGATGCATTCCGTATAGTTTCTTTTGGTGATGATGCAGTAGATAATTTCAGTATCTATAATCGCTGGGGAGAAATTGTATTTGAAACCGATGATATTACAAAAGAATGGGATGGCATAAATAAAGGTAAGGAACAGGAGACAGATGTGTACTTTTATGTGATAAATGTAAAATGTGAAGATATTCGGCAAACTCTAACTGGTACTATCACGCTTTTGAGGTAATTTTTTTAATTTAGAACCCTAATCATTCTACAATGAAATTTATAAGATTACTCTTTCTGCTTACTATAATTTTTATAAGCACTAAAACTTTTGCATCACACATTATTGGTGGTGAAATTTATTACACTTGTACGGGTGATAATACTTATGAAGTTACAGTAGTCTTATATCGTGATTGCACTAGTGCAACGGCATTTGATAATCCGGCTTACTTAGGAATTTATAATTCTGATGGTGATCTAATTGAAAACGTGGCAATGTATTCACCTGAAACTACAGATATACCCATCGAAGTGGATAATCCATGTTTGGATGTACCACCGGGATTATGTATCGAACAAGGTATTTACACAGTTACCATTGAATTGCCTGATGATGCAGATACTTATGATTTAGTATATCAGCGTTGCTGCAGAAATGCAGGCATTATAAATATTGATGCACCGGAGGATACCGGCTCAACAATCTGGCAACAAATTCCGCCGGGCAGTGCAGCGGAATGTAATAACTCTCCCGTATTTAATAATTATCCGCCACCCGTTATTTGTGTAGATGATCCACTCAACTTTGATCATAGCGCTTCTGATATTGATGGCGACTCTTTAGCTTATAAATTTTATACTCCGTTTGAAGGTGCAAGTTCATTTGCACCGGCTCCATCCCCACCGCCGGCACCGCCTTATGGTTCCGTTGATTGGGCTACCGGTTATGATGTAGATTATATGGTAGATGCAAGCCCAGAATTGGCAATTGATGTGAATACCGGGTTGCTTACAGGCACTGCTCTTTTTGAAGGACGCTATGTTGTAGGTATTGTTGCCGAAGAATGGCGGGATGGTGTATTATTGGGAAATCATTATCGTGATTTTCAGTTTAATGTGGAATTATGTGAACCGACACTTACTTCAGTGATTGGCGTGGATGGTGCTGTTGTCGAGGAAGTATATTTAGACTGTGAAGATTTTACAGTAAACTTTGACAATCTGAGTACAGGTGCAGATGATTATTTGTGGGATTTTGGAGATGGAACTACATCCACTTCTTTTGAAGGAGTGCATGTGTATGCTGACACAGGAAGTTATACCGTTACCCTAATTGCAAACCCCGGTTTTGTGTGTGCCGATACTGCAATTATTGATGTGCTGATTTATAATGTAGTTACTGCTGATTTTGATTATATCGCCGGTTGTTCAAATGCATCTGTAATGTTTATTGATCAATCTGTTTCAACTCTTGCAGGTGATATCACCGAATGGGCTTGGGATTTTGGCGATGGTGGTTCAAGCACGGATTCTAATCCGGATTATTTATATGCTGCTGGAGGAAGTTATACTGTGAATTTATTTGTAGAAACAGAAAAAGGATGTACGGCAACAATTACACAATCTATTGATGTTTTATCTGGCCCTGAAGCCGACTTTGAGTTTGATGATGTATGTCAAAATGAAAGTGCAGAATTTTCAAATCTTTCTACAATTCCAGACGGAGCATCTATAAGTACATATTCATGGAATTTTGGCGATGGTGGTAGCAGTACTTCTGAAAATCCTTCGCATAATTATGATCCTGCAGGAACATACACTGTTACTTTAATTACTACAGCAAATAATGGTTGTAAAGACACCATCTCTTACGATATTGTAATTGGCGTTTTACCTGAAGCGTATGCAGGTCCGGATGATACAATCACCTATTTGGATTATTATACTTTACAAGGTGAAGGTCTTGGTTCGTATAGCTGGTTTCCAGCAACATTCGTGAGCGATCCGTTTTCTGCAACTCCTGAAATTCGTCCACCACTTACTGTTACATATACCCTTACTGTTACCAGTCCTGATGGTTGTGTTGAATCCGATGATGTAACTATTTATGTTTTGGATATCACAGTAATAGATATTCCAAATGCATTCAGTCCAAATGGTGATGGTATTAATGATGAATTATTATTATTAACACACTCCGTTGAAGCGCTTGATGTATTTGCCATTTATAATCGTTGGGGTCAGGAATTATTTTCTACTACAGATGTAACTCAAGGTTGGGATGGAACATACAATGGAAAAGAACAAGATATGGGATCTTATGTATATCTGATTCGTGCACGAAATCTTGATGGATCACAAGTGGATTTACAAGGTTCTGTACTGTTGGTACGCTAATAAATTTTATTATTTCTGAAAATAGCTTTGCAATATTTTTTAATATGGCAAAGCTATTTTTTTTAAATGCAGTGAATCTGAAATTCAACTTGTACCAAAATATTTAGAGAATAAAAATGAACAGATTGAACAACAAGAAATCATATAATGTAGTGGGTTTAATGTCGGGGAGTTCTTTAGATGGATTGGATATTGCCTATTGCAGATTTGATATTCAAGAAAATAATTTTGATTTTGAAATAGTACAATCCATTACAATTCCTTTTCCTAAAAATATTATGCAAGCATTGCAACAAGCAGTAATTGATAACAACAAAGTGCAAGAAGCAGATTTATTATTTGGAGATTTTTGTGGTGCAGAGATTTTTAAATTTTTGCAAAACAACAATCTCATTCTTCCTGATTTCATCGCTTCGCATGGACATACAATTGCGCATCATCCTGAAAAAGGATTTTCATTGCAAATCGGCAATGCAATTAATATTAGAAAGCATGTTTCTGTTCCTATAATAAATGATTTTCGCAATGCAGATATTCGTGCCGGCGGACAAGGTGCGCCACTTGTTCCTATGTGTGATGCAAAGTTGTTTAGTGATTTTGAGGTTTGTTTAAATATTGGTGGCATTGCAAATATTTCTTTGGATAGCAATGGGAAACGATTTGGTTTTGATATCTGCGGAGCTAATCAAATATTAAATTCTATTGCAGGAAAATTAAATATGCCTTTTGATGATGGAGGTAAAATTGCTGCTACTGGAAAATTAAATCAAGCACTTTTACAAGCATTAAATGCAGATAAATTTTTGCATGCACCCTTTCCAAAATCATTGGATAATGCTTATGTACAAAAGCATTTTATAAGCATACTCGATAATTTTAATGTATCCTTGCAAGATCAGATGGCAACAGCAACAGAACATATTGCGCAACAAATCAGCAGTGCTATTCAATCTGCATTTTCCGATTGCAAACAATTAAAAATACTTGTTACCGGAGGTGGAGCATACAACACCACATTAGTAAACAGAATTGCTATTTTATGCAATACACGAATTCAATTACCTACAGATTCCATTATTCAATTTAAGGAAGCATTAGCAATCGCATTAATGGGTGTGTTGCGATGGAAACAATTACCAAACTTTTTCCCTTCAGTAACCGGTGCAAGAATAGCAGTTTGTGGCGGTGAAATAATTCAATAAAAAAAAATGCAACAAAGTCATTTTATAACAGGTGCAAACGGATTAGTAGGAAGCTATCTTGCAAGATATTTATTAATGAAAGGGGAAAGAGTGCGTGCATTGCGAAGAAATACAAGTGATTTAAAATTAGTGGCAGATATTGCAGATGAAATAGAATGGATAATAGGTGATATTACAGATGTTGATTCATTAGCAATTGCAATGGAAGGCGTTGATTATGTGTATCACACTGCGGCAATTATTTCCTATGTGAAAAAGGATGCAGAAAAGTTGATGAATATTAATGTTGAAGGAACAGCAAATGTGGTAAATATTTGTTTGGAATTACAGATAAAAAAAATGCTTCATGTAAGTTCAATTGCTGCCGTGGGCAGAACAGGAATTTCAGGAGAATTAGTTGTAGAAAATAATAAATGGGAAAATATAAACAGTATCAGTGATTATAGTTTAAGCAAACATCTTGCAGAGAGGGAAGTGTGGCGAGGAATTGCAGAAGGCTTAAATGCAGTAATAATAAATCCTTCTATTATTGTTGGTTCAGGGAATTGGAATAGTGGTTCATGCAGGTTATTTACAACTGTGAATAATGGTTTTAAATTTTATACCGAAGGAATTACAGGTTATGTAGATGTGCGTGATGTAGTGGAAATTGCTTATCGTTTAATGCAAAGTGAAATTCATTCCGAACGTTTTATTCTGAACAGTGAAAATATTATGTACAAAAATTTTTTATGGATGGTTGCAGATGCATTGCAAGTGAAACGACCACCTTATAAAGCAAAACAATTTATGTCGGAATTAGCTTGGCGGGCAGATGCATTGCGCAGTATTTTCACCGGCCAAACTCCCTCAGTTACAAAAACAACAGCTCGTATTGCTAACAAACAAGTGTATTTCGACAGCAGTAAAATTCAAGAGCAACTAGATTATACATTTAGCCCCGTTGCAAAGGCTGTTGCTGATACCGGCGCCGCATTTATAGATGAAAAAAAATCAGACAAATTTCATCCAATAGTTTTTAAATGATGAATTCAAATAACGTAAAACATATATTCTTCGATCTGGATAATACGCTCTGGGATTTTAGTGCAAATTCAAAAGTAATTGTAGAGAAATTATTTTATGATTTTGATTTACCCGGCAGAGGGATAAAAAATTTTGATCAATTCTTTCTTAACTACAAACAACGCAATGAATTCTTGTGGGATGCATATCGCTATGGAAGAAAGAACAAAGAAGAAGTGCGATTCGAACGATTTTATGTTACACTTTATGACTTCGGAATTGACAATCGCTCCATCGCTATGCAAATGGCAGAATATTATATTCAACATACAAGACATTTAAAAGAATTATTACCCGGAGCAATAGAAACACTACAATATTTGAATAAAAAATATCCACTGCATATTATCACCAATGGTTTTAATGAAGTACAATTTTTTAAAATAAAGAATTGCGGTTTACAGGATTTTTTTAAAACAATTACCACCGCCGAATCTGCAAATTCTTTAAAGCCGGATAGGAAAATTTTTGAAACTGCATTGCGTGATGCAAATGCATTTGCTAATGAAAGTATTTATATCGGTGATTCACCGGAAGTGGATGGAAAAGGTGCATTGAATGCAGGAATGCAGTTTGTCTGGTTTAACTACAATGCAAATGAAAATCAATATGGTTTTGAAAAAAATATTTCTAATCTTTCTCAATTGCAAACCATATTTTAAATATGCATTTTTCAATAATTAAAATTGTGTTTTAAATTATTAATTATCACGCATATCAGATAAAACTCCAAAATTGAATTAACCCTTTCTTACTAAAGATTAGTTAGCTTTAATAAATAACTCGTTACATGGTATATTCTTTGGCTTACAGATGCAATTACAAAAAATAATTTTATGAAACCTTATTTACTGTGCATTCTTTTTATTCTTTCGGGCTCATTACTTTTTTCTCAAAGCTTTTTATTCGCCAAACGATTTCATGGTAACGACACTCAAGTAAATAGTGATGTAACTACTGATGCAATAGGGAATATTTTTACTGCATGTAATTTTTATGGCTCAGTGGATGCTGATCCCGGACTAGGTGTAACCACATTTACTTCCGTTTCATCCTTAGATATAGCAATTGTAAAGTTGGATAGCGATGGCGATTTTATTTGGGCTATACATTTAGGTGGTAGTGGGTTTAGTAATTCATCAGTTTTAGAAACAGATATTGAAGGAAATGTATTTGTATTCGGATATTTCAACGGCACATTAGATATGGATCCAACGGCTTCCGTTTTTAATCTTGTATCTGCTGGCAGCGATGAAATTTATTGTGGCAAATATGATGCAGATGGCAATTTATTATGGGCAGCAAAATTTGGTGGAACTGGTACTGAACAGAATTATGGTTTTGCCTTGGACAATGATGATAATATTGTAATTCATGGATATTTTCAGAATACTGTTGACTTCAATCCGGGTGCAGGAACATTTAATCTTACCGCAGGTGTAATGGGGAATGATTTTATTTTGAAATTAGATAATGATGGCAATTTTTTGTGGGCATTAAAAATGGATTCATTTTGGGGAAATGAAACTATGGTGGATGCTGAAAATAATATCGTTATTGCTGGAGAATTTTTTGAAACTGTTGATTTTGATCCGAGTCCATCCACACATAATTTAACTGCTTATGGATTTGGTGCAGATGCTGTTGTTCTTAAATTGGATAGTGATGGAAATTATATTTGGGCAGTGGCTTTTTCAGGCAATATGAATGAACAGGTTCTATCAATTGCCGAAAGCACTTTGGATAACACATATATTACCGGTGGATTTTTTGAAGGAACAATGGATGCGGATCCCGGAGCCGAAATAAGTAATATTATTTCTGCAGGTTATGTGGATGGATTTACAATTAAAATTAATAATAGTGATGGCAGCTTGGTTTGGGGAAAAGGAATTGGTGGTTTAGGATTTCAATCGGTGAATGATTTGCAAGTTGATGAAACAGGTGGTATACATTTTACAGGAGCATTTGAACAAACTGCAGATTTTGATCCTTCCGGTTCAGTATTTAATTTGACTTCAGCAGGTTACACAGATTTTTATCGCTTGGTATGGACATCTGCCGGAGAATTTATTGCAGCAGAAAAAATTGGTGGTACGTTAAGTGATTGGTCGTATAAAATACATTTAGATAATTCAGGAGCTGAATTAATTACCGGCTACTTTGATGCAACAGTTGATTTTGATCCGGGTCCTTCTACTTTTAATTTAAGTTCTGAATTTACAGGATGGGATGGTTTTCTTGCAAAGTATTGTACTTCCTATACCATTCATAATTATATAAATATTTGCGAAGGTGAAAGTTTTTTTGCCGGCGGTGAATATCAAACTGCCACAGGTGATTATTATGATTATTATACACCCTTAGAAGGTTGTGATAGTACAGTAATAACTCATCTTAATGTGAATGTTCCAATTGTTGATCTTGGTTTGGATACAATGATTTGTGAAGGAAATAATATACTGCTCAATGCTGGAAATTCTGAGGCCACTTTTACTTGGAGTACCGGAGCCGAAACTCAAACAATTACTGTTTCTGAAACAGGTATTTATTCAGTAACAATTACTGATGTTGCCGGATGCATTGCATCAGATGAAATTGAAATAAATATGGTATCTGGCCCTGTTGTTTTTTTAGGTGAGGATATTTCTATGTGTTCCGGAGAATCTGTTGAGTTGGATGCAGGAAATTCAGAAGCTGAATTTTTATGGAATACCGGTGCAATTACACAAACAATTACTGTAACAACTTCAGGAAATTATGGTGTTTCTGTAACCAATGATGCGGGCTGCGAAGCGATAGATATTGTTACAGTTACAGTGCACACAAATCCTATAGTTGATTTAGGTTTGGATACAGGAATATGTTTAGGTAATACATTATTACTTAATGCTGAAAATCCGGGTGCAGAGTATTTATGGAACACGGGTTCTGCAAATCAAATAATTGAAATAGATGCAGCGGGATTGTATTATGTTACAGTAACAAATACTTTTAATTGCTTTTCTTCAGATTCAATTTTTGTAGAAATATTTCCAGCAATTACAGTTGATTTAAATGATGATATTGAAACTTGTGATGGTGATGTGATTACTTTAGATTCCGGCTTTCCTGATGTTGAATATTTATGGAACACAGGTGCAATTACTCAAACAATTGATATTACTGAAAGTGGTACTTACTATGTATTTGTAACTAATAATTTTGGTTGTTCGGATGCAGATACTGTGGTTGTAATATTGAATGAAATTCCTTTTGTTGAATTTCCGGATACAATAGAATATTGTGAAAATGAAATTGCTTTATTAGATGCAGAAAATATTGGTTCAACATATTTATGGAGTACAGGAGAAACGACACAGCAAATTATTGCGGCAAGTTCAGGAATTTATGATGTGGAAATTTCAAATGATTTTGGATGTACTTACAATGCAGAAACATTTGTTAACTTATTTCCAATTCCAGAAATATCTCTTGGATCTGATATTGAATCCTGTTATGGTGAAATTATTTTGTTAGATGGTGCAATTCCTTCCGGGACTTATCTCTGGAATACTGGTGCAACAACCTCAACAATATATGTTACTACAAATGGTATGTATTCGGTTGAAGTAACAAATGCATTTGGATGTTCAAATTCTGATTCTATTGAAGTTATATTTAATGCAACTCCTTTTATTGCATTTGACGACTCAATAGGATTTTGTGAAAATGAGTTTGCATTATTGGATGCAGAAAATTTTGGGTCAACATATTTATGGAACACTGGAGAAACCACACAACAAATTATCGCACCAAGTTCTGGAATATATAGTGTGGAGATCACCAACATTTTTGGATGTTATTTTTTCGAAGAAACGGAAGTTATTATTTATGAAATACCTGAAATTTTTATAAACGCAGATACAGCACTTTGCGCAGGGACACCTGTAATCTTAGATGCCACTATTACATCAGGCACCTATTTATGGAATACCGGTGCTACCACTTCAAATATTTACGTTGTAAATGGAGGAACATATTCTGTAACCGTTACAAATACATTTGGATGTACTTACTCTGATACTATTCTGGTGATTTATTTTTCACCACCAGTAACAACGTTTAATCTAAGTACAGATATTATTTGTATTGAAGATGCAGCAATTACTTTAGATACTGGTTCACCAAGCGGTGGTATTTATTCTGGCCCGGGTGTTATTGGCAATTTATTTACACCATCAATTGCAGGAGTTGGAACACATACAATCTCCTATACTTACACAGATACGAATGCATGTACCGGCTCATCATCTGATTTAATTACTGTTACTATTTGCCAAAATATTGAAGGTGAAAATACAAATTCAAACATCTCAATATTTCCAAATCCAGTAAATGAATTCCTAACAATTTACAATAGAAGTGCAGAGGCGTTGGAATTTATTGAAATGTATGATTTGTCAGGAAGAATTACTTTCTCAAAAAATATTTCTGTTTTGCCGGATAATTATTTTCAAATTCCAATGCAGAATTATGTAGCGGGTAATTACATGGTAAAAATCTTAAGCGATTCACAAGTGTATTTGGAACAAATAATTATTACTAAATAAAAAAGGACACTGCGTACACAGTGTCCTTAAAAAAAATTTATAGATATTGTTATTCGCTTTTCTCAGATTTTTTAGCACTTGCGCCAATAGAAACAGTTTTTGCTTTATCACCTTCTTTGCCTAAAGCACTTGCTGCACTGCTGTTTGAAGAGGTACTCTTACTGCTGCAACAAGATTTTGAACTGCTTGCGCCTTCTTTACATTCTTTCATTTTTTCAGGTGTGCAATCCGCTGCATTTGTGCTTTGGGAATGATCCGCAGCATTCACTGTAGTTGTTGCTTTGGTTGCTTCTGAAGTTGTAGAATTACTTTGTGCCATTGCAAATGCGCTAATAGCAAAAACGAGTGTAAGTGTTGTGAATAGTTTTTTCATAATAATTATTTTTTTAAAAAATGGATTGATTTTTTGGTTTATGAATTCTTGCAATAATTGTTTGTCCGCCTTTTACCTTATCGCCAACTTTCACATTTAATTGTGCATCCACAGGTAAAAATAAATCTACTCGTGAACCGAATTTAATAAATCCGAATTCAGCTCCTTGTTTAACATCATCTCCTTCTTCTACATAAAACTTAATGCGTCTTGCAACAGTACCTGCAATTTGTCGCATTAATATTTCAACATTATCATCTTCATCTTCTATTACAAATGTGGTTCGTTCATTATCGGTTGATGATTTTGGGTTCCATGCAAGTAAATATTTACCGGGATGATATTTAAAATATTTAACCTGACCACTGATTGGTGTGCGATTAATATGTACATTTTTAACGCTCATAAAAATAGAAATCTGTAAGCGTTTATCACCAAAGTATTCCCCTTCATGTGTTTCTTCAATTACCACTACTTTACCATCTGCCGGCGCAATTACTGCACCTTCTTCCTGAAATAAAATTCGCTTCGGATTGCGAAAAAACATCATCGTAAATAAAACTCCAATTAATGAAACTATTAGAGAAATGAGATGTAATGTTTTATTATCTGGAAATGCAGTATGAAAGAAAACATTTAATGCTACTAGCAAGAATAAAAAAACTACGATGAGTTTTCTGCCTTCTTTATGAATAAGTTTTACCATGTCTGATTTTAAGCCGAGTTGGCAAAGTTACTACAATTCGCATGGCATTCCGGTTCAAATCAGGCTGAGCCATGCATATACAAAGGGAACCGCTATTAATAGGGCATCGAAGCGGTCTAGGAAGCCACCATGTCCGGGTAATATTCCACTGCTGTCCTTAATTTGCAGACTTCTTTTAAACATACTCTCAGATAAATCACCAAAGGTGCCGGCAATACTTGCCAATGCACCTGTAATTATCCATTCTTTTACAGTGAGTAAGGATTCGTATTCAGAAAAGATATATGCACAAGCAATGGAAGCTACAAACCCGCCTACAAATCCCTCCCATGTTTTCTTGGGTGAAATGCGCTCAAATAATTTATTTTTTCCAAAAGCTCTTCCTGTGAAATAAGCGAAGACATCATTGGTCCAGATAATAAATAATATACCGAGAGTGATTACAGGATAAAAATTATCTGCGGAAATAGAAATAGTATTTAATAAGGCAAATGGAATTACCACATATACCAAACCTATAATTCTAAGACCAATATATTGAAACGGGTTTGGACGATTTTTATATAATTCTAAAATGACAATGAAAGCAAATAACACAAAAAATAAACTGAAATATTTTGTGCCTATAACTCCATACGATATCAACATGATAAGAAAATATACAATGGTTCCTAAGGTGAGATTTCCTGCAATATGTAATTGTGCTTGTGGGTTTTCTTGTTTCAATGGCTTTATCATCAATAGATATTCGTATTGCGTCAGCATTGCAAGTAAATAAAAACATGCAGAAAATGTATATGGACTAATAAATATGCAACTGATAATTGCGGTTGCTCCGAAAAGTGCTGTAAAAAATCTTTGACCCAGGTTAGTTAATTGCATGTGTATTTTACTGTGATTAAAAAATAACGTATTCGAACATACAGTTATTCGTTGTTATTTTCATTATTAAAAATTATTTCTAAAGCAAGTTCCGCTTGAGAAGTATGCACCATTAAATCAATTTCTCCGGGAACAAAACTTACATAAGGGCTACTTGTTTTATCAAGCATCACTACTTTAATTCCTTCACTTTCCAGAGCTGTTCTCATTATCCATGCTCTCGGTTGTTCGCTGGTAGTGAACACTGTTATCCAATCTTTTTCCATATCCTGTACTTCTATAATAAAGTAAAATAAAAATTATAAATAGAGGAAGTGTTATCAATGCCTGCAACCATCCGGAAGGCTCTTCAAATTTTTCGGATAATACATTTGTATTTATCAGATAATAAGTAATAACCGCTCCCGTATTATTTATAAAATGCGCAAATATCGGCGCTCTTAAACTTCCACTCCAACCATATACATATCCCATAACAGCACCTAAAAGCAGCCGTGGGAAAAACCCAAAAAATTGCAAATGAATAAAACTAAATACAAATGCACTAGTCCAAACAGCTAGATGCAATTTACCTGTATGATCATAAATGATACGCTGCAAAATTCCCCGGAATAATAATTCTTCACCAACAGCCGCAACAATACCAATAATAAAAATATTAATCAGCAATCCACCAATTGTTGTTGTTCCTAAAAATGCATCTGTTTGCAACTGTGCCTGCTCTTCCAGATTTTTCATCATCTGCTCCATTTCAGCAAATGTATTTGGCAAATGCAAAGAAGCATTCCACTCTTGCATAAAACTAATAATAGCAGTGGAGGATAAGATTACAGCTATTATTAAAACGATATTTCTGAAATTAATTTTTTTATCTAATCCTGTAGAAAAAACAACTGATTTATTTTGCAGATATAAAAAAATAAGTGGAGTAATTATAAATCTGCCAACAGAAGAAAGCAGTTGAAATAATTTTAGTGATTGCACTTGTGCAATCGTAAATTGATCGGCAGATGTGTAACTGTCAATATCAAAAACCAACGTTTGTATATTGCCATCGGGAATAATAAAAGATGTGAGATATAATGCAAGATAGCTGAACAAAGATTCACCTAACAGATATAAGCCGAGCAGAATAAATAATTTTCCGCCTAATGGATAATTTGCAATAGCTCCACGCATCATTGTAAAGTTACATACGGTAATTCAAAGGATTTTTTTTCTGTTATTTAAAAAGAATTGACAGCAAATCATCAAATGGAAATGCTTCAGAATAATTTCTACCGGAATAATAATGCACTTGCAGTTGTAAATCAAATGATTTTTCATCTATCATCCGGAATTCAATAATGATATTTCCGAATTGTTGTTCCAGAATAATATTGTCAAGATTTATTTTTGGTTTCAGATAATGGCGTTCAATTATTTCAACATAATCATTGCGCAAAAAATGGCGCACATCCGAAACATACTTTTTATAATTATGCTGCAACAATTCATGTTTCCATGCATCTGCAATTAATTGCAATTCATTTTTTTCAAAATAAGCCGGTGTAAATGTGATGCGAATATTATTGCTTGCATTGTTTTGCCGACGTTCGAATGTATGATTAATTCCGGTGTCGTCATGCAATACAAAATATTGATGAAGCAATTGTTTTATATCTGCATATCTATCCGAAAATATCCATGCTTGCAATGCACTATCATAGTCTGCATCACGCTTTAAAACCTCATGCAGGAAAGGCTTTGCAGGGTTTTCTGAAAATTCGAATAGAGAAGTTAGTTCGTCGCTCATTGGTAAATGTTCCGTCAAAATTAAACTAACTTTGCGCCTGCTTATAAAAAATAAAAATATAAATGAAATTAGCAGTTGTAGGAACGGGTTATGTTGGTCTTGTTACAGGAACTTGTTTTGCTGAAACAGGGAATCATGTGATATGTGTAGATATAGATGCAAAGAAAGTAGAGCGCATGCGAAATGGTGAAATACCAATTTATGAACCGGGATTAGAAACAATTTTTTCACGCAATATCGAACAAGGTAATTTAACTTTTACCACTGATCTTCAATTTGCAGTTGACAATAGCGAAGTAATATTTCTTGCATTGCCCACTCCACCAAATGAAGATGGCTCTGCGGATTTGCAATATGTATTACAAGTTTCGGAACAGTTGGGTAAATTAATTAAGGAGTATAAAATTATTATTGATAAAAGTACAGTACCGGTGGGCACAGCAGAAAAAGTGCGTGATGTAATTGCAAAAAATTGTACTGTAGATTTCGATGTAGTTTCCAATCCTGAATTTTTAAGAGAAGGTGTGGCGGTAGAAGATTTTATGAAACCCGAACGTGTAGTTATTGGAACAGAAAGCGAAAGAGCAAAAGAGGTTTTAAATCGTTTGTATGCTCCATTTGTACGTCAGGGAAATCCCGTAATTTTTATGGATGAACGATCTGCAGAATTAACCAAGTATGCGGCAAATGCTTTTCTTGCAACCAAGATTACATTTATGAATGAGATTGCAAATTTGTGTGAAATAGTAGGTGCAGATGTGGACATGGTGCGCAAAGGAATTGGCAGTGATTCAAGAATTGGAAAACGTTTTTTATTTCCGGGTGTGGGTTATGGCGGCAGTTGTTTTCCGAAGGATGTGAAAGCACTGAATCATATTGCAAATGAAAATGATTATGATTTTCATGTGTTGAAAAGTGTAATTGAAGTGAACGACAAGCAACGTACAATTCTTGTAGAAAAAATTAAAAATAAATTCGGTAATAAATTAAGTGGAAAAAATATTGCAATATGGGGTTTGGCATTTAAACCGAATACAGATGATATCCGTGAAGCACCTGCAATTTATATTATTGATGCATTATTAAAACTCGGTGCAACAATACATGCATTTGATCCTGAAGCAATGGATAATGTGCGCAAAATTTATGGTGATAAAATTCAGTTTGCACAAAATGCATATGATGTGCTGCAAGATGCAGATGCATTGGTAATTATTACTGAATGGAATGTATTCCGCTCTCCTGATTTTGATATGATGCGCAGCATGATGCGCCAACATATTATTTTCGATGGACGCAATGTGTTTGATTTACAGGAAATAAAATCACAGGGATTTTATTATGAAAGTATCGGTAGAAAAGTAGTTGAATAATTTAATTGAATAGACATATATAGTTTACATGAAACGAATTCTTATTACGGGTGCTGCAGGATTTCTCGGATCACATTTATGCGATCGTTTTATTAAAGAAGGATACCATGTAATAGGAATGGATAATTTGATTACAGGTTCGCTGCGCAATATTGAACATTTATTTAAGCTGGAACATTTTGAATTTTATCATCACGATGTTTCCAAGTTTGTGTATGTACCTGGCAATCTCGATTATATTTTACATTTCGCTTCTCCTGCAAGTCCAATTGATTATTTAAAAATGCCAATTCAAACTTTGAAAGTAGGTTCGTTGGGTACACATAATTTATTAGGATTAGCAAAATCAAAAAATAGCAGAATATTAATTGCATCAACGAGTGAAGTGTATGGAGATCCGCAGGTACATCCGCAGAATGAAGAGTATTGGGGTAATGTAAATCCAGTTGGTCCACGTGGTGTTTATGATGAAGCAAAACGTTTTCAGGAAGCAATTACAATGGCGTATCATACTTTTCATGGATTGGAAACTCGCATTGTAAGAATATTTAATACTTATGGCCCTCGCATGCGATTGAATGATGGTCGTGCATTACCTGCATTTATCGGGCAGGCAATTCGTGGAGAAGACATTACAGTATTTGGCGATGGCAGTCAGACACGTTCATTTTGTTATGTAGATGATTTGGTGGAAGGGATTTATCGGTTGTTATTATCTGATTATTCTAGTCCTGTAAATATTGGTAATCCCGATGAAATAACTATTAAAGAATTTGCAGAAGAAATAATTGCGCTTACAAAAACAAATCAGAAAATTGTAAATGAATTATTGCCGGTAGATGATCCCAAACAACGCAGACCGGATATTTCACTTGCAAAAAAAATACTGCATTGGGAGCCAAAAATTTCCAGAGCGGAAGGATTAAAAATTACGTATGATTATTTCAAGCAATTGCCTGAGGAATTATTATATCAGCAATTGTAAAATAATTTTATAGCAATAATTTAATTCAAATAATTTCTCTATTTTATTTTAGAATTATTCTGGTGCATCCAATTTTCTTTTATAAGTTTTTATTATTCCATAAATTTTTTACGACAATTAACTAATAATATTTCCATCTACAAGCAAAAACATCAAGCAAAAAAAAGAGCGGCCATAGCCGCTCTTTTTATTAAGTGTTTTCACTTACTTATTGATTACCAAAGGATGTTGATTCATTGTTCCGTTTGGAAAGTGTATCACAACTGAATACATGCCACTTGCAAGGTCAGGTAAATTGATATTTAATATCTCTCCTGAATATGATTGTGTATGTGTCATTGCAAATACTTCGCTGCCGCTGATATCATAAATTTGAATTATCAGCTTCGCATTTTCTTCGGCTGTAGTAGAAATATTAAATGATTCACTTGTTGGATTTGGCCATAATTGAGATTCAATTTCTGACTCAGATGCAAAACGACAATCTACTATTACCTGTACAATATTGGATACTCTTCCGCAGCCATCTAATGTGGATACAACTCTGTATTTTCCGGTAGTGGTTGCTTCATAAATATTAGCGGTTGCTCCGATTATTTCAACGCCATTCCTATACCATTGATAAGTTACTGTAGCATAATAATCTACTGAAAGAACAACTGAAGAACCATCACAGATATAGGAAGTTCCTGCGGGTGTTATTGGCAGATTTTTATAGTAAGTAACCTTTACTGAGTTTGAAGTTGCCGCATCGCAAACTCCATTGTCAACAGTACATGTGTAGTGTCCTGATTCTGTTACTGAAAGTGTAGAACCAGTTTCACCACTGATATCCATTCCATTTCTTTGCCATTGCAAATCTCCGGATGAAGCTGTTGCAGATAATAATACACTGCCTTCATAACAAATCTTATCCGGACCTATTGGTGATACACTTACACTTGCTTCTTCAACTACGGTTACTGTAATTGTATTGGAAACGAATGCTCCATTTGATACTGAATAATCTCCACTTTCTGTAGCTGTAATTGATTGTGTTGTTTCGCCTGTGCTCCAGATATTTCCGGTTGCTTCACTTGATGTAAGTATTACTGATCCACCTGCACAGAATGTGGTTTCTCCTTCTGCAATTATAGTAACTTCTGTTCCGCAAGATTCTACTGTTACTTCAACTGCTTCTGCTTCTCCGCTACATCCTTTTGCATCGGTTACTGTAACACTATAACTTCCGCTTTCAGTTACATTAATGGATTCGGAATTTGCTCCTGTACTCCATGAAATATCGAAGTAAGAATCTACACTTAGGTTCACACTACCACCATCACAGAATGTAGTCGGACCATCAGCAGAAATCTCAGGAGTTGGATTTGCATTTATTGTTACATCTGTATTTTCTGATGTTGCACTACATCCGTCTTGTGTTACTGTTACACTATAAAGACCTTCGGAAGATGCAACGATTGATGCACTTGTTTCGCCTGTGCTCCACAAGTAAGAATCACCTGCGGATGCAGTTAGCATTACGCTGCCACCTTCACAAAATTGAGTATCGCCATCGGCTGATATTGTGGCTTCCGGATTTGCATTTACTGTTACTGTAATTGTGTTGGATGTGTTATCTCCGTTTACACATGAGTAATCTCCACTTTCAGTAACTGTAATTGATTGGGTGGTTGCTCCTGTGTTCCAAACATTTCCTGCTTCTTCACTTGATGAAAGTATTACTGATCCGCCTTCACAGAATGTAGTTGGACCATCAGCAAAAATCACAAGCTCAGTACAAACTTCTGTGGTTACGGTTACATCCGATGATGTTCCCATACAGCCGTTGTCATTTGTTACAGTTACATTGTAAACACCTGCTTCATTTACATTTATTGATTCGGTGTTTTCTCCTGTACTCCATACAATATCGAAGTAAGAATCTACACTTAAATTCACACTACCACCTTCGCAGAAAGTAGTTGGACCATCAGCAGAAATAGAAGGAGTTGGATTTGCATTTACTGTTACATCTGTATTAGATGAAGTTGCACTACATCCGTTTTCTGTAACTGTTACACTGTAACTTCCTTCTGATGTTGCAGAGATAGATGCACTTGTTTGGCCAGTGCTCCATAAGTAAGAATCACCACTTGATGCAGTTAGCATTACGCTGCCGCCTTCACAAAATTCTGTGTCGCCACCGGCTGAAATTGTTGCTACCGGAATTGGATTTACGGTTACTGCTACTGCATCAGATTCATTGGTACAGCTATTTTCATTTGTAATTGTTACTGAATAATTTCCACTTTCAGATACTGTAATTGATTGTGTGGTTTCTCCGTTGCTCCACAAGTAAGAAGATGCTGTATTTGCTGTAAGCATTACATCTTCACCTTCGCATAATGTGGTGGATCCATCAGCATTTACTGTTGCTGTTGGATTTGGATTTACTGTAATTGCAATTGGATCGGAGATAGCAGAACAATCATTTTTATAAATGGTAACTGAATAGTCACCGCTTTCTGATACTGTTATTGAAGAAGTGGTTTCACCGTTGCTCCATAAATAGGAATCCGGTGAACCGGGAACATTTGCAGTAATAGTAACTGAACCACCTTCACAGAATGTGGTTGGGCCATCCGCTTCAAGTACTGCAACAGGATTTGGTGTTACATCCACTGCTAGGGTATTTGATGTGCGCACACATCCATCGCCATTATCAATAGTCAATGAGAAATCACCTGCTAATGTTACTGCGTTTGTTTCGGTGGTTGAACCGTCGTTCCATAAGTAACTCCAATGATGATCGGGTGTGGTGAGTATTACTGATTCTCCTTCACATAAGGTAGTTTCTCCTTCTGCAATAATTGTGATTGCATCGGGGCAGTAAGTGTTGGTGAGGGTATATGGCGTATAATCAGAGGAAGAATAATAACAATTTACCAGAACAATATAATTACCTGCGGCAAGATCAGATTTAGTAAAAGTATATCCACCTAATGCATAACTTCCACCTAAAAAAGTAACACCATCGGCGGAATATAACCGGCAATATATATATACATTATTAATTGCATCCACTGTTAAGGTAAGGTCACCTGATGATGATAATGTAATTGCATAATAATCATATTGATCTCGTATCCCTGAGTTATAATATCCAATATGGCCCTCAACGGTAACATTTGTTTCTAAAGGAGATGCTGTAGCTACAACATTATTTGGTTCAGGATCATTTGCCTCAGCTGGTGGGGTTAAAGTATTTGTAATTGAATAGGTATTGTATCCACTGGAATAATACATTCTTACACGTAAATAATAGGTTCCTGCGGCAAGATCATTTCTGCTAATGCTAAATGGGACTGTACTATAATCGGAAACCAATGAAGTAGTTCCGTCGGTATCATAAATATACATGTATGTATTTTGTGCTAAGCTTCCTGTAAGAGAAAAATTAAGATTACCATCTTCTGTCGTTGTGATCTCATACCAATCATCCAGATCTCTTGCTCCATCGGTATAATATCCAATATGTCCTTCAATGGTTGAATTTGCAGCAATTGTTATTGCAGAACCTACTACATTATTTGGTTCAGAATCATTTGCCTCAACTGGAGGAGTTAAAGTATTTGTAATTGAATAGTTATTATATCCATCGGAATAATACATTCTTACACGTAAATAATAAGTTCCTGCGGCAAGGTCATTTCTGCTAATGCTAAATGGGACTGTACTATAATCGGAAACCAATGAAGTAGTTCCGTCGGTATCATAAATATACATGTATGTATTTTGTGCTAAGCTTCCAGTAAGAGAAAAATTAAGTATTCCATCTTCTGTCGTTGTGATCTCATACCAATCATCCAAATCTCTTGCTCCATCGGTATAATATCCAATATGTCCTTCAATTGTGGAGTTTTCGGATATGCTAACTGCATTAGCAGCGACATCATTACTTTCCACATCATTTTCATACGTAACAGGGAAGGATGTATTTTTCAGTGTATATGGGGTATAACCATTGGAATAATACATTCTAATCAAAATATGATAAGTACCCGCAGCAAGGTCTTGGCGATTAATGGAAAAAGCGGTACCACTATAACCACTTGCCAATAAAGTTGTTCCGTCAGCGTCATATAAATATATAAATGTCGGGCTTCCATTTAAAGGATTGAGATAGATATATAATGGCCCATCTTCAACAGTAGTTACTTCATACCAGTCAGTTGAATCTCTGTCTAAATTATAATAATATCCAACATTTCCTGTGGTAGAATCATTTAAACCAAGTGTATTCGCAAGTGGATAGTAGTCGTTGGGTTCATTATCAGGATCTACAGATGGAGCTGTAAATGTAGGAGTGAACGTATAATCAGTTGAATCTCCTGAATAGAAACAATTTATTCTGATATAATATGTTCCTGCCTGCAGATCGTTTCTGCTGATATTAAAGGAAGCACTGCTATATGTACTAGCTAGCAATGTAGTTCCATCGTTATCATATAAATAACACCATAAATATTTAGAGTTTAAAGGCGTGGTGTTAATTGTGAGATTGCCATTTTCGGGAATTGTAATTTCCCACCAATCCTGATTAATGGTGTAACCGGCGCTTCCGGTATTTGCAATTCCGAGATCGGCAACGTTTGATGTTTCATACGTGTCGTTTGGTTCTGACTCGGTGGCTGAATAAAGATTCACAGTCAGTAGCAAGACTAAAGCCACTGCAAAGTTTTTGAATAAAAGCTGTTTCATAAATTAAATTTTTTGGTAATCAAATAGGTTCATAGCAAAAATAATTTAAACACATATGGTTTTAACCCACTAATTCTCGCAGGTAAAAAACTTGTGCAATCAATTGTATAAATCCAATAATATTGTGATTTAGACTAAACGATCTTTTCTTTCAGTGCTTTTGCAACTGCTTCACTTACACTGTGCACATGTAATTTTTTGTAGATATTGCGGATATGAAAATTCACGGTATGGTAGCTGCTGTTTACTTTGTCTGCAATCATTTTATAACTCAATCCATCTATTAGTGCCACTAGTATTTCTTTTTCTTTATCTGTGAGTTGAAAATCCTTTATCTGTTTGCTGATCAATGGGCTTTTAAAAAACTTCAGCACTTTGCTTGCTATCTCTGGAGTCATTGGTGCACCACCTTCATAAATTTCTTTTATTGCTTCCAATAATTTAATAGGAGAAGCTTTTTTAAGCAAATAACCTGTTGCTCCCGCAAGAATGCTTTGAAACACTTTTTCATCATGATCAAATACTGTTTGCATCATTACCGGAATTTCGGGAAAATTCTCTTTAATTATACCTACTGCTTCTATTCCATTTATTCCAGGCATATCAATGTCCATAAGAATTACTTGTGGCTTTGATTGTACAATATTTTCCAATAAATGTGAACAGTCTTCAAAAGCACCAACACATACATAGCCAAGTGAATTGTTTAATAACAATTGCACGCCATCACGCCGGGTAGCATTATCATCAAAAATTGTTATCCTTATAATGTCCATCAGGCTCAAATTTACTTGTATGTGACGTGAACATTAACTACTAATATTAGTAGCTAAAAATCTATTTAATATTAAAGCGCAACCAAACCTCTGTGCCAATCCCTTCTTCGGAAGTAATCTGCAATTCTCCCTCTAATGTTTTTGCCCGCTGTTGCATTGAATGTAATCCATTGCCCGAAGATTGTCGTAAGGTATTAAACCCAATTCCATTATCTATTACCCGCATTAATAATAAATCTCTTTGTTGTACAAAATAAATTTTTACTAGAGTACAGTTTGCATATTTTACTATATTATTTATTGCTTCTTTAAATATCAGGAATAATTCTTTGCGTTGCTCTGAAGATAAATGTAAATCTTTTACAGATTCATGTGCATTAAAATCAAGTTGAATATTTTTTGAATCCAAAGCTTCTGAAGCAAAGTATTTTAATTTCAATACTACTTGTTCAAAATAATCATTGCGGGGTTGCAGACTCCAAACAATATGATTCATGTTCTCCTGCATCTCTAAACTTGTTGATGAAATTTTATCCAGAATATCAATCAATTCATTGTTCTCTTTTTCTGATTTCATTTTTGCTACTTCGCTGTATAAATTAATTGTACTGAGTGCACTTCCAACATCATCATGCAAATCATTCGCAATTTTATTTCTTACTTTTTGAATTTTTAATAATTGCTGTTCTCTATTTTGTACCCATGCGTACGTTAAGCCTCCGGCAATAGATATTATTATCAGATAAAACCACCATTGCAACCAGAATGGTCTTAGAATTTGAAAGTTGGAAATCACCACCGGAGGGCTCCATTGTCCATATTTGTTACTTACTCTTAATTCCAGAGTATATTTTCCATGTGAAAGGCTATTAAACGTTAGATGATTTGGTGTTTCCACCGGCAACCATGAATCTGAGATGCCGGTAAGTTTGTATTCAAATTGGGGTTCTGCTATTGCCGTTAGATCAAGCGCAGAAAATTTAAATGTTATAAAATTTTCATTATGGCTAAACGACATATTTTGGCTATTGAATACATCGCTTATACTCGTATTATATAACTGTACATCACGCAAATAAATAGAAGGAAATAACTCATCAAATTTCCAGGAATCCGGTTGAATACTAACGAGTGCATTGGGTGAGGCATAAAAAAAATTATTCTCTTTATCCACTAATAATTTCGTGTTTTCCCGCATTATAAATTCTTCTCCAGGTAACACCAGTCGATAAAATTTTTCTTCTGTTAAGTCAAACACTTCAAATCCATAAGGAACAGGACACCATAATCTGTTACTGTTGTCTGCATACACTCCTAACATTGTATGTCCTTGTAAAACTAATGGGTTAAAGTGTTCAAAATACTGGCCGTTATATTTATTTAATCCTCCTCCTAAAGTCGTTACCCAAATATTATTCTGTGCGTCAGCATAAATACCTGACACTGCATTTGAAGAAAGTGATAAACTATCATGAGGGTTATTTAAAAATGATTGAAATATATTTTTAGGAGGATAACTTTTTTGCCATTTAAATAAGCCTTCCGCAGTTCCCACCCATATATCACCTATCCTGTCCTTATAAATACATCGTGTCATACTATTCTTAATACTTACAGAATTAGAATCTTGTTTATATAACAAACTGAATTGATTATCTTGAGGATTAAAGAAACCAATTCCTTGACCTAATACTTCTAATAACAAAAGTGATATACCATCAATTGTATCAGGAATAATATTTCTTATTTGCATTACACCGCCTTTATAACTGCGGGTTTGTTCTTTATAATTTTTGTCAAAATAAAAATAATTAATGAGCAAGAGTGATGCATTTTCTGTATTCATGTTGTATGCACAAATATTAGTTTCGGTTCCTAAGAATCCTTGACCGTGGGCAGATTCATAAATAAAATTGGGAGTTAAAAAAAGGTCTTCTTCATAAAAGGTTAGGTGTTGAAATTTTTTTTCTTGTGGTAACCATTTATATATTCCATTCGAAGTACATACACGAATGTTTGATGCTACATCTTTATGTACACTATATACTTGCGCAACCGGATTATTGATAGATTCAAATGCATAGGAGTCAAAATTCCATTGACGAGGATTGTATTTTGCTAAACCATTTTTTGTGCCTATCCATATATTTTCCTGCGCATCCTTGAACAAGCAATTAATATTATTAGAAGGCAATGAAAATTTATTAGCTACTTCTGAAATCAAAGTATTATATGATAGCTCTCGAGTATTAATTTGTAATAACCCTTGAGATGTTGTACCTGCAAGTACTATACTATCATTCATTTTAAGCACTGCGATTACATTATCATGGATGTCGAATAATTTGTGGTCTGATATAAGTACCGAATCATTTTCTTGCTGCCAGTCTAATACTTTTATATATAATCCCTGCCACCAGGTAGCCAGCCATATAGTATCACCGGTAAAAACAAAATCTGTAACTGATGAAGATCCTACATCCTTCAAGTCACGATTTATTTTTTGCCCGTCTTGTGTATAAACATGTAATGTCCCATTATACAATCTTGAAATAAAGTAATGTTCCTTGTAAGTTTTTATTTTGTGCATCCAATCCGGCAAGGGATCCTCAGGCTCGATATTCGGATTTGGAAAATAATTACCGGATTTACTACCAAGCTGCATTTTTACATCATGTGTTTTTTTATTAATAAAAATGTAGGGATAGTTTTCACCACCAGCCAAAATATACATACTATCATAATTGAATAAGCATAAAATTCGATTAGTAGAAATGGTGGCGGTATCACCGAGCACATTCATAATTTTCTTAAACTGCTTTTTTTTAGGAGCATCGGAATCAAATCTTGTTATTCCACCTCCTCTGGTAGCAATCCATAATATACCTTCTTCATCTTCCAGAATATCAGCTATATAATTTCCGCTTAAAGAGTTAGAATCAGAAACATCTGATAAATATTGTTCGAAGATATTACCGTCAAATTTATTTAACCCGTAGTCAGTTCCAATCCATAAAAATCCTTTTGAGTCTTGATAGAAGCAAGTAATATTATTACTTGTAAGTCCATCTTCAATTTTATATGTAACAAAATGTAATTGGGGAAACTGACTATAACTTTTTTCACATATTATTATTGATGCTACCAAAACAAAACCAAATAACCAATTTCGATATATCATCCTTATTTAAAAATTAAAATAATTTCTTTTCTTAATTAATTGAATCATACTGAAGTTTTTTTATAGTAAATATTTCTTTCTTGTAAATATTGCAATATAAACTGAAAATGTGCTTCTTCCTCTCCCAGATATTCCGGTGAAAAAACACCCTTACTTTTAAACATATTATTTAATACCAATTGCGCTGCGGCCGTACAAGTATAACCTGTTGTTCTTGCCATGCTGGATGTTTTTGTAACTGCGTCGTACTTATCCAATAAATTATAAGTATAGATTTTATCCTTTCCGTTTTCGTTGCCTTCCACTATAATGCGCATCACAGTAAATTCATGTTCTTCATCACCTAATTTCCATTTAGGAAATAATAATTTACTGGTTAAATCCAATGGTGCAATTTTTTTTCCTTTCACTTCAATTTCTTCTTTGCTAAAAAATCCTGTTGCCCGCATCACACGCATTAATTCTATATGACCGGGATAACGCAATGTGCGTTCAATTAAATTAGGAATATGTGCCATCGTGTTTACCAAGCTGCGCAAGCCATCACTATTAAATGCTTCCAATGTTCCCACACCTTCAAAATACATCAACTCTGGATCCGTGAGTGCTTCTTTAATAATTAATTTTCCATCACGAACAAATCTTGCAGGTCGGGTATATTCCTCCAATACATCGGCAGGTGAAAACGGTGCTTTATATTCGTAAGGCCAAACACGTTCTGCAGGTAATCCACCAACATAACATTCAAAATTTTTCACTTGCATGCGCTTGTTGTGATAGCCAAGAATAATATTATCCATTCCGGGCGCAACACCCACATCCATAATTGCAGTTACATTATTTTTTTTAGCAAGATCATTCAACACAAATGGATCTTCATTAAAAAAAGAAATATCACAAATATTTTTACCGGCTTCAATCACTGTCTTAAACATTTCAAAACCCATAAAACCCGGAACAGCACCAATCACTAAATCTGCAGCCTGAATTACCGATTTAATTTTTTCATTATCCGATAAATCACATTGAATAGTATTTATACCAAATGCAGAAAGTTTAGCAAGATTATCATCGCTGATATCTGCAGAACTTACTTCACATGTTTTTGCGAGATCAATCGCCATTGCACGGCCTACCATGCCTGCACCTAGTACTGTAACTTTTTTCATAATTTATAAATATGCACCATAAAACTAAAACGATTAAATATACCCACTGTAATTTTATTGTATGATTGAAATCAGACCTTTGGTGCAAGATGATTATCCTGCGATAAAAAATATTTACGATATGGGTATCGCTGCCGGCAACGCCACATTTGAAACACAGTCACCGGAATGGGAAATATTTGATAAAAAGTTTCTTCCACATTCACGTTTTGTTTCTTTAGAAGAAAATACAATTACTGGTTGGATAGTATTATCAAATGTTTCTCCGAGAGAATGTTATAAAGGTGTGTGCGAACTTACTTTATATGTACACGATGATTTTAAATATAAAGGAATTGGAAAGGCACTTATTGAAAAAGTAATTGTAACTTCTGAAAAACATGGCTATTGGAGTATGCTTGCTGTAATTCATAATGATAATCCGGCGAGTATTCACTTGCATGAGAAATGTGGCTTCCGCATGATTGGTTATCGTGAACGAATTGCCTTTTTAAATGGTGTTTGGAAAACAACAGTGATAATGGAAAAAAGAAGTAATACAATCGGAATTTAATTCTTGTCAAAACACTTTTACAAATTAAAACAAATATGGAAATTATACTTTCTCAAATTGAACAATATATTTCTGACCATACAACAGAAGAAACAGCAGCATTAAAAGAACTTAACCGACAAACACATTTAAAAGCGATGATGCCGCAAATGCTGAGTGGCAAAGTGCAAGGGAAAGTGCTGGAATTTATTTCGAGAATGATGCAGCCAAAATCAATTTTAGAAATAGGTACTTATACAGGCTACAGCGGTATCTGTTTAGCAAAAGGATTGCAACCCGGCGGAAAAATAATTACAATAGATATCAATGATGAACTTACACCTATGGTAAAAGATTATGTTGCAAAAGAAAATCTTACCAATGCATTTGAAATACTTACCGGTAATGCATTACAAATAATTCCAACACTTCATCACACATTCGATTTGGTTTTTATAGATGCCGACAAACAGAACTATGCAAATTATTATGATCTTGTTTTTGATAAATTAGTTACAGGCGGATGGATTATCGCCGACAATGTGTTATGGAGCGGCAAAGTAGTGGAAACAGAAAAAGATAAAGACACACTTGCCATTGATGCATTTAACAAAAAAATACAAAAGGATACAAGAGTTGAAAATGTAATTATGAGTGTAAGAGATGGTCTTATGATTGTTCGCAAAATTGGATAAGCCACAATTCTGTGTATAATAAGCTATAACTTTTACTCGTTTGCCAAAGTAGATTTACATCTGAAGAATCTGACGTAAAGCAATGAAGAAAATAATTCTATTCTATTTTATTCTAAGTGCAAGTACAACTGCATTTGCCTCCGGAAATAATACGGACGTAAACAATTATATTTTGCAATATCGGGCAATCGCTGTGCGGGAAATGATTGAGTATGGTATTCCGGCAAGCATCACCTTAGCACAAGGTATTTTAGAATCCGGCTCAGGCAAAAGTGAACTTGCAAAAAAATCCAATAATCATTTTGGAATTAAATGTCAAAGTGATTGGGCAGGCAGCAAAGTATATTATGATGATGATGCAGCCAACGAATGTTTTCGCAGTTATAATAATCCGCAAGAATCTTTTCATGATCACAGTTTATTTCTCACCACAAGAAATCGCTATTCTGAATTATTTACACTTGAACCTTCAGATTATAAAGGTTGGGCTAAAGGATTAAAAAAAGCAGGGTATGCCACCAATCCAAAATATGCGGAATTGCTAATTGGATTAATTGAAGATTATAAATTATATGAGTATGATGGTTTCACTTTAGCTGATTTAAATAAATTAGAAAAATCGGATGGTACCAATAAAGAATATCTGAAAGAAAATCCTAAAGAGGATATTGCTATTGCCACTACTTCAGTAAAGTTTTATTTCAACAGAATTCCTACCGTGCTTGTGCAGAAAGGTGATACGCCGGAATCTATTGCATTAGCGAATAATATTTATCTAAAGCGCATTTTAACATATAACGATATTCGTATAAATACAGAATTAGAACCCGGAACAAATATCTATTTGCAACCCAAACGCAAAAAAGGAAGTGTGAAATATCATACAGTAAAAACCAACGAAACAATGTGGAGCATCAGCCGTGATGAGGGAGTTGAACTTGATAGATTATATAGTTATAATTTGATGAATAAAGGTGAAGAGCCTGCCGCAGGTGAAATATTAAATCTGAGAAAAAAACGCAAAGAGAAAGTAAAGCTTCAGAGTCCCGCACCAAAAGTAGATCCGGAGAAATCCAAAGAGATAAAAACTAAAAAAGTACCATTGGAATTGGCAGCACCGGAAACTGAAGAAATGGAATTTGAAAATTATAATCAGCAAACGCTTGATATAGATTCGTCAGAAGAAATAATTCCTGAACCACCGAAAACGATACAACCGGAAAAAATAATGCATAAGGTACAATCCAAAGAGACATTATATTCTATCTCTAAAATGTATGAAGTAACAGTTGCAGATATTCAAAAATGGAATAAGCTGAATGGCAATACAATTTCTATCGGACAACAATTAATTGTTGGCTATAAATAATTGTGCTTGCAGATGTGTTATTTTGTTCTATGATTTTAGAGGATAAGCATTTTATTAAATACATCAGCAACGAGCAGATTCAATCTGCAATTTTAAAATTAGGCACCGAAATCTCCGATATGTATGCAGCTAAAAATCCTTTGTGCATTGTGGTGTTGCAAGGTGCATTTATGTTTGCTGCTGATCTGGTAAAGCATTTTCAATATCCTGTAGAAATTGTTTTTATAAAAATAAAGTCATACACCGGAACACAAAGCGGAGAGATAATTCACAATGAAAATCTACCTGATGTAACAAATAGAAATGTGATTATCATAGAAGATATAATTGATACGGGAAATACTTTGCAATACTTAATGAAGAATATAAAACAGCAATCTCCAGCTTCTGTTTTCACAATTGCATTATTACAAAAACAAATAGAAAAACCTATTTCTGCCGATAGAGTTTGCTTTAAAATAGCCGATACTTTTGTGGTGGGTTATGGATTGGATTATAATGAAATTGGTCGCAACTTAAAAGATATCTGGCAGCTTGCAGAATAATTATTTTACAGTAAAGGTTTTAACAAACTTCACAGTGATTCCCTGATTATTTACTACCGGTAATTCAGGCATCATGTTCAACGGATCTGTATTTAAATCCTGATTAAACACCACATACAAATCTGTGCCTTCTACCGGATTATATCTGAATCGTAAATTGCTGCTTACCTTATCAGAAATATCATCGTATTGCGTAAATAACTTAATGGAAATTTTAGAAGAGAAATAACATGAAATATTTAATCGGATTAAGTTGCTTATAAATAATGCGTTGTTATCACCGCTTGCAAATTCGGTGGGGAATTGAATATGATTGTATTCATAATCTATTCCTATTTGCAAATTCTTTGTTATAAAATAATCTACTGATGGGTATAAACTAAATCTATTTCCCCCATAAAAATCACCGAATTTCATAAACACATTTCCACTGTAATCTCCATCTGACGGAGCCTCTATATTCAAATCAGGAGAGTACATGAAGTATGTATTTTGCGGAATGGTAATATCATTATTTATATTCCAATCATAAAACAATAAATCATTATTTATCTCCAAAGGTTTTACCTGAATACCTAATCCATTTTTAAAATAGAGTGAACCTTCCGCAGAAAAAAATTCTGTTTCATTTTGCTGTAAAGTAGGTTTGTAACGATAGCGGGAAAATGTGTAAATATTATAAGAACTAATTGTTGCACTTTCCGGTCGCCATATATAACCCACTTTTAATCCGGTATTCAACAAATCATTTTCTGCGATATAACCCATTTCAGGAACAAAATCTTTTCCTATCAAACTCGCATCAAAACCTAAATTCCATCCTTGCCTTACATTGCGATTTATACCAAAATTATAATACACCCGATTTGCGAATGCAGCGAGATCCATATTTTCATATGTACCTGAAATAGCAGAAATAATGGATAATCTAGAATTAATATATTTTACACCACCAATACCCAGACTTTGAAATGTTGCAGGCGATTCACCTACATTAATTTTATTTGTAATAATGCCTCCCCAGAAACTGCCAAGAGAGTCAAAAAAAACACGATTGCGAAATACAGTAAAATTACTCGACGGGGTTGCACCATCATTTGCAGAACCGGTTTGCATATTCAATGCACCAAATTGAAAATTACCTACTTTACCGGTAACTCTTGCACCACCAATTAAAGGAATTATTTCTCCATCATCCTGACCAATACTTCTCGAAATAAAAAGTTGATCTCCTGAAGAAGTACCGAAACTAAAATAGTTTTTAGATTCTAAAAAGAAGCCTCTTTTCTCCGGTAAATTCACTTCATACTTGCTGAGATTAATAATTACATTGTCTGCTTCTGCTTGTGCAAAATCTGTATTCACTGTTAAATCAAGAGTAAGATTTTTACTGATTCCATATTTAATATCGCCACCGATATTACTCAGTATTTTATCTACCACTTCATTATCCGAATAATAATTGCGCTTCATAAATTCGGTTTCTTTTTCATACGCAGTTCCATCGCTATTCAATTGTTGTATTTCGCCATAACCTGCGGTAACGTATGGAATAATATAAAATGGTTTAGCACTTTCCAGATTTGTTAATTGCATTTCTCTTGCAAGCGACACTTTCCAGAATGCATTATCAATATCCGGCGGACATGGGGGATAGATACTATATTCATTTAATCTTTTTATTAAACGTATTGCACGAATTCCCATCGTTACCATTGAATCAGATTTAAATCGCATTGAAGAAAACGGAATACGAAACTCGCTGTAATATCCTGTTGAATCAGAATAAGAAGTTACATCCCAAAATGTATTATACGAATCATTTTCTGTGGTTCCGTCGCTGGAAAATTCCATATCCCATCTTGCACCTAATGTATTGGTAATAAAAGCAAGGCCTGTACTTTTATCATTGTATGTATCTATAATAAATGCAATACCATCATCACGACCTATTTCAAAATCACGCTCTAAACTTAACGCAATCATTTTATCCGGTTCAGGATCAAAACAACTGTAGGCCACATACATAAAATCATCGTCGTACATAATGCGAAGCTCTGTAAGTGCGTAAGGTTGTTGACCGGGAAAGGGGTCGTATTGCATAAAATCATTTATCACTTCCGCTTGCTGCCAAACAGGTTCAGAAAGTCTTCCATCCAAAGAAATTTTTTCATAAATGCGCAATGGAATATAGGGCGGTAATTGTTGCGCAAAAATTATAGAGGAGAAATAAATACTTAATGTGAGTAGAAGTATTTTTTGCATTTAATAAAAGATTTTCAATTTGGGTTTTAGATATTCTGATGAAAATTTATGCGGTTTTATTTTCAGGCGACTTATCAAATATACTTGTAATTACCTGCTGTCGGGAAGTTTGCCATTTATAAGCAAATACATCAGCAATTGTTTTAATTACAACAAATAAAGAAGCAAATGCTATAGTTCCCGCTTTTGGATAATCGGGAAACACATAATTACTTACCCATTGAGAAAGAAATACGCCAAGTACAATAACGATATGTAAAACAATAGTGCGGCCATCAAAAATATTTGCCAGTTCCTGCAAACTTGTAATTTGATATTGCTTATCACGGATATATAAAATGTAATCAACTAATTGAGCAAGAATATAACTGAGTAAAGTAATTTGCATCCATGAGTCACTGAAGGTAATTGCTCTACCAAAGCTTACATAACTATCTGTATTACTCGTATCCCAAAGGCCTACAAATACAATGATGAAAACAAGATAAAACATTAAAATCGCACTTCGCCAGAAAAAATACATGCCCATCATAAACACTCTGCTGTTTACTTTCTTAAATGTGAGTGGTTCACCATTTATGGTAACGTTTTGGTTGGCTTCTTCCTTTTTATTTGCATTAATCATTTTCAACCAACGGAAAATACCAATCAGCACTGTTTCTGTCCAATACAAATAAAAAAAAGCAAAGAAGGAAAGATCGTAAAATAAAATACCCACTAATGGAAAAATATTAGTTACCACTAACAGCGGCATCATGGGAATGGGTTGCTCTCTCTCATCAAAAACCGGCATGTGTAATTATTCTTTCAGGTGTGTTAAATAAGCAATACCGTCTTCACTTATTCTAAAAGTTTTAATAGTCATTGCATAATCATACACCACATGTGCACAATCTTCTTGAATATTAAAATTCATTCTTACCGATCCTGATTCAGTAAAAAAAATCATATATCCATCGTATCCGCATTTATAAAAAGGTGTTTCCTCATCGGTAATAAAATTGGCAATACGTTTAATTTCTTTTTTATCCGTGATGTCTGTGTAGTTCAGTAAATCATCGGTAAAAACAATTTGAATACGTTCTGTTTGTTTGGCTAATTCATCCACTTCAGATACTTCTGAGCAACGCATAAACATAATTGCCATAAAGGTTAAATACACTCCTAATAGTAATCTCATATCGCTACTAAATTACTACATGCATCAGAAATAAATATTTTCAAATGTTTGGCATACATTTTTTGTTGAAGTAGCCTTGTCAGTTTTTAATAAAATTAAATAGCGCAGTTTTATCTTCTGCGGATATTTGCAGAATGTAAGCAGCAGCAGGTAAGCCCTGCAAATTGAAAGTAAATTCTCTTCCATTTAAATTACCATTTGCAATTGTTTGACCCATCATATTAATTACAGCATATTCTGCATTTTCAAGAGTGCCATATTCTAAGGTAAGATTTAAAATAGTGTTAACCGGATTGGGATAGATGCTGATTCCGGATAAAATAGTTTCAATATCAAATTGTTGAAAATCCTGATTAATTGTAAATGTGTTCGATCCATATTGAAATGAAAAACTGCGATTCACATTATCCATGTTTTCATTTAACGAATAAATAAAATATCCATTTCCCGTACCTGCATTATTTATAATGGATATCCAGGATGGCGGAGCAGGTGTTACTTCCCAACTGCATCCGGAAGTAGATTCAATTTGTAAAGAATCAGTGATTGCATTTTTATCATAAAATACTTCACTGCTTTGTGGACTAAATTCACATGCAATATAAATAGAGCGGCATGCAAGATTATTTAATTCGTTGTATTCGGCAATGGCATTATTGTTATCTGCAACCAATACAATTTCATAATCTCCTGCTTCAAAATATTCAGGAATTTCCATAGTAGAATTGTATATAATTGTTTCGCCGGATATAATAGCAGGAGCATAAAAATTTGTAAGATTAATTGCATCTTCAGCAGAGCAATCCTCAGATAAATAAATTCCATTTTCAAATCCCTCACTTCCGGCAAAACCATTGTTTTGAATAAACATTTCAATAGGATAATTTTCTCCCGGATACACGGTGTCTGTAGTAAATGCTTCAATACCACAAAGAATATCCGGAGCCGTAGCTGCTTCCAATGCAAGACATGCATTTACTCTACCATAACCTAATTGACTTGTCCATGTACTATTTGGATGAGAGGCGTTTTCATTATAAGTATAACCACCTACTTTTTCACAAGTGCTTTCCAAAAGAAATCTCACCTCTTCATAAGTAAGCGCAGGATTGTAAGCAAGTATTAAAGCCACTACTGCTGCTGCTGCCGGAGTAGCGCTACTGGTTCCATTAAATTCCAAATTATAATCGCCTGAATTATAACCTGCAGAACCAGAAATATCAGTAGATGGCATTTTCACTCCGGGGGCAGCCACATCTAATGCAGTACCGTAATTGCTTCCCCACCAATATTCTCCGTCACATGAAGAAGTAGATTTTCTTTCATCACACATACTGGTTGCGGCAACACCAATTGCATTAATATTATTTCCCGGATAATGCACTTCAGAAACATTTGAATTACCAGCGGCCGCAATAAAAACTGCTCCCAAACCATCTCGACCTTCGGTAACTGCATATTCTATTGCACCATTAAAAGCGGTGCTTGCACTTCCACCACCCCAACTATTACTTAATATATCTGCGTTCGCATTATCAATACACCATTCCACTGCATCTACTCCCCAAAATGTTTCATATACCCATCCACCCCATGCATCCGAATATGCAATACGAACAGGAACTACCTTACTTTCCGGAGCTATACCTGTAACACCAATTCCGTTATCAGCAACTGCAGCAACAATGCCTGCGCAGTTAGTACCATGTGCATCATCCGAACCTGCTTTATAACTGCCCTGAGTATCCGAGCCGGTACCACCACCCCAATACACGGCATCATAACCTTCTACTAAATTCGGTGTAAGATCATCATGTGTAAGGTCAACGCCTTCATCAATAATCGCTACTTTAATTCCATCACCTTTTGTGTATTCCCAGGCACATAGAATATCTAAATCAGCACCCGGAGTTCCACTATATTGCACTGCGGAACCGATATTATTTATTGACCACTGACGATTGTAATAAGTATCATCAGTAAGTTTATTAATCAGAGAAACTAAATTTATTTCACAATAATTAAAATAGCCACTTGTATATAATGCATCTGCAAATGCAAACATGGAAGCGGTATTTTTTAAATCAAATTCTATTACATAAGTATTGGGAGCAAAATATTTTTGTGTAACAGTGATATGTGAATCTGCAAAAGTAGTATTCAACAATTGCATCATATCCTGCCACATGTTGCCGGATTTTAATTGTACAAATATTTTATTGGTGGGTGCACACAGCACATCATTTTCATCCCGAAACATCATTGAAGTATAAGCAACTGAATTATTGTTCGACAATTCTTCAACAGCTTGAAAAATTTCATTATTGGATAATCCGCTTTTCAATGGAACAAATGCATAGAAATAATTTATATCACTATTTGCAAAATTAAACGGCTCGAAGTATTGTGGATTTAATGCAGCAGAGCGATTCTCTAAAGAAGTTTGCGCATTAAATTTTACCATAACCGATGCATGATCCATTGTGAAAACTAAATTGTTATTGTAGGTGATAATATTTTCTTGTTGTCCGAATAATGGAAGTATTGGAAGCAATATCAAATACAAGAATACAATGCGCATAAAAAATTAATTTTGACAAAAATACAGTTTAGCCCCCTTAAATAAAGATTTTAAAGATGTATTCAAAAATTGTAACTTCATCTTGACATTCAAAATAACCCAATGAAAACAATTACACATATTCTATTCTTGTTGGTATTGCAAACATGTATTTTACAATTTTTTGCATGCACAAATACAAGTGGAAAACAATCAGCCTCATCGCTGCAAACAGCAGGCTATCAAATAGAAGAAGTAGCCAATAATTTAGATGTTCCCTGGGGTATGGAATTTTTGCCTGATGGCAGATTAATGTTTAACGAACGCTCCGGTGATATAAATATATTAGACATCAAAACTGGAGAAGTGAACGCATTGATGCAAAGAAAAAATAGTGCAAGAGCTGAAGGTGGTTTATTAGGTTTGGCTGTAGATCCAAATTTTGAAACCACACATTGGATTTTTATTTATGAAACAGTAAAAAGTGGTAATCAAATAGTGCGATTAAAATTTGTAAATAATATGCTTACCGAAGATTCCGTAATTATAAAAAATATTCCCGCAGCTATGTTTCATGATGGTGGCATTTTAAGTTTCGGTCCTGATGGTTTTTTATATGCAGGAACCGGAGATGCAACGGATCCGCAAAATGCACAAGATCTGCAATCTCTTTCAGGTAAAATTTTGCGTATGGATATAAATGGAAATGCAGTTGACGGCAATCCATTCGGCAATTTAATTTATAGCTATGGACATCGCAATGTGCAGGGATTTGCTTGGGATAATAATGGAAATATGTATGCAACAGAACACGGCCCTTCTGGAGAAGTAAACGGATGGTGTTGTCATGATGAATTTAATAAAATAATTCCGGGTGGCAATTATGGTTGGCCTTATGTAATTGGAAATGATAACAAGGAAAATATGCTTGCGCCATTAATTCACAGTGGAGATGATACATGGGCTCCTGGCGGTTTGGCTTTTGTGAATTCAGATAACACAAACACTTTCGGAGATACATTTATAATGGCGTGTTTGCGTGGCAGTAAATTAATAGTAATTCAAACTGTAGATGATTCTGCTTCTGTAAAAGAAATATTATTTGACGGAACATATAAACGTTTGAGAAATATAATTGCGGCTCCTGACAACAGTATTTTATTTTGTTCATCGAATATGGATGGCAGAGAGTCATCTCCTTTAGCAAATGATGATAAGATATATCGCATGCGTTTTAAATAAAAATAATTTCAGTATTGTGTGCATTCAGTTATTCTGTTGTTCAATATTTCTCCACGGTTATCTTCTTAACTTTACCCCATACACAATTCCAATTGTTATGATGAATATTATTTTATTTGGCCCTCCGGGAAGTGGAAAAGGAACACAAGCAGCAATGCTGAAAGAACATTTTAATCTGTTGCATATTTCCACCGGCGATTTATTGCGTGATGAAATTAGCAGAAGTACAACGCTTGGTTTGGAAGCAAAACAATTTATGGATGCAGGGAAACTTGTTCCCGATGCAGTGGTGATAGGAATGATTGGCAACACCTTGGATGAAGCAAGCAAACAAGGTAAGCAGGGAATTATTTTCGACGGCTTTCCCCGCACCGTTGCACAAGCAGAATCATTGGATATTTTACTACAAGATAAAGCGAGTAAAATACATGGTGTTCTCAGTTTAGTTGTAAATGAAGAAGAACTCACAAAACGTATTTTACAACGTGGACTTACAAGTGGCCGCAGTGATGATACCGATGAAGCAACTATTCGAAAACGTGTAATGGAATATCGTGAAAAAACAGAACCGGTGGCAGCACATTATCGCAAAAAAAATCTTGTAAAAGAAATAGAAGGGATAGGAAGTAAAGATTCTATTTTTAATGCATTAGTTTCTGCAATAGAAACACTATAATCAATTATGGAAAAGCAAAACTTTGTAGATTATGTAAAGATTATGTTTCGCAGTGGAAAAGGCGGAGCCGGTGCAATTCATTTTCATCGTGATAAAAAAACTGCGAAAGGCGGACCTGATGGTGGCGATGGTGGACGTGGTGGTCATATTATTTTAAAAGGAAATGATCAACTATGGACTTTGTTACATTTAAAATATCAAAAACATACTTACGCCGGCGATGGAAAAAATGGAACTGGTGTATTGCGAACCGGCAAACAAGGTGACGACAGAATAGTTGAAGTGCCGCTGGGTACAATTGCAAAAAATGCAGAAACAGGTGAAGTACTTGCGGAGATAATGCATCATGATGAAGAAATAATTTTATTCCCCGGCGGACGTGGAGGAATGGGTAACAATCATTTTAAAACTTCTACAAAACAAACTCCCCGCTTTGCGCAACCCGGTGAATCGGGACAAGAACTTTGGACAATATTAGAATTAAAAGTATTGGCAGATGTGGGTTTGGTTGGTTTTCCAAATGCAGGTAAATCCACTTTGCTTTCAAAAATCAGTGCCGCTAAACCCGAGATTGCAGATTATCCATTTACTACTATTGTTCCCAATCTGGGTATTGTAAGTTATCGTGATAATAAAAGTTTTATCATGGCAGATATTCCGGGAATTATTGAAGGAGCAAGTCAGGGAAAAGGATTGGGTGATAGATTTTTAAAACATATAGAACGCAATTCAGTATTGCTATTTATGATTCCTGTGGATTCAAAAGATATTCATAAAGAATATAAAATTTTACTGAATGAATTAAAACAGTTTAATCCCGAATTACTTTTAAAAGATAAAGTACTGGCCATAACAAAATCAGATCTTGCCGATGCGGAACTAGAAAAATTATTGAGTAAAGATTTACCTAAAAAAATTCCACATATCTTCATCTCATCTCACACAGAAAAAAATCTGCTTGAACTAAAAGATTTATTGTGGAAAGCGTTGCAGGGGAGTGATTTATTAGTCCCTATTTTATAAGTTATATTTTAAATCTATTTCTGGGCAAGAAATTGTTCACGAACTGTGAATATAAAAATATAGTGAACAAATGTATTCATAATAAATAATAAGTCAGATTATGTTCTCACATAAAAAACTTTAAAAGAAAGGTACTTGCAATTATTAAAAGTGGAAAGTGCAGAATTTGAAAAACTAGTGAAAAGGACTTAGCTAACTCCCCCTCAATTCCTCTTATCATAACCCAGCCCTAATTTATTGCGGAGGGTATCTAAGAAATTTTGTTCGTTCAATCGTAGAAGTGTGATATTAAAATCTGCTTTGCGCACTGCTAATTGTACGGTGCTGTCTATGGAGCGAAATCTGGAATCGAGTGTTACTAAAAAGTTTTCTGCTCGTCCTTCTATTTCAAAACTGATTACACTTTCATCACTCACTACAAGCGGGCGAATATTTAAATTATGCGGAGCTACAGGAGTAATTACCATGTTATGTGAACTTGGAAATATGATAGGCCCACCGCAACTTAAAGAATATCCCGTAGAACCTGTTGGTGTGGCTACAATTAATCCATCTGCCCAATAGCTCATCATAAATTCACCATTGATATATGTGTGAATTGTAATCATGGCAGATGAATCTTTTTTATGAATGGTAAAATCATTTAATCCGAAGGGATGTGCGCCAAAAATATCTTTGTTACAATCTACATGAATCAAACTGCGTTTGTCTCGAGAGTAAGTACCTCTTTCCAACGAATTAATACATAACTCAATTTCATTTTTTCCGATACCTGCAAGAAATCCTAAGCGACCGATATTAATACCGAGAATGGGTACATCAGAATCTTTAACGATTGTAACTGTATCTAACAAAGTGCCGTCGCCACCTAAGCTAATCAAGTAATCAATTTCACGAATCACTTCCGGATTACTGCGGCTGAAAGTTTCAGGTGTAGTATTAAATTTTATATTATTAACCAGATGCGGATAATAATCTTCGTAAATCAGAAACTTAATTTTCCGTGCTTCCAAAATGTCAAACAAATGTTGCACAGATGGAATTGCTTCCTTATTAATTAATCTACCATATACTGCAAGCTTCATAAGTAGTGAGGTCTAATCCTAAATGTAAAAATACACCTAATTCACCCATTGCATTTACGGCACTTTCTAAACGGAATACCCAATTGTAACTGCTGGTTATATCAATGCCAAGACCTGCGGAATATAAAAAGGAATTTGAAAGTGGATTTTCACCGTTATAATAATTATCAATTACATAACCAGCATCTGCAAAAAGTTTTAAATACACTTGCACCGGAATTTCTTCTATCTTATCAGATTGAATTATTGGTGGCTTCACTTTCCAATCAATAAATTTCCATTTAATATTATTTCGCAGCAGAAATGTATGTTGCCCATCCACCACATAATATTCATAACCTCGCACAAAAAATTCGCAATAACCTAAACTTTCCAAAAGATAGTAAGGATAGTCTTTTGAAAAATTCATTTTTGTTGCAAGCATCGAAGCAATAAAAAATTTACTGGACAATGGTTTATATCCATTTGCCTGCAATGCGATTGAAACTTGATTCACAGGACTACCAAAACCGATTTTATTTATTTCCGCTTCGAAATAATGGCCTTGCAAAGGATACTGATGATTGTCAGTATGATTATCTGCAAAATGCAAAGACACTACCGGAAAATCTAAAATTTTTCGTCCACCACCCAAGTAGTCCGGATTTAAATGTGCAATTGAATCAGTAATTTCTACATGATTAAATTGTAACTTAATTCCTGTTGTATAGAAAATATTATTTCTTGTATGTAAATTAATATCTGCTTTTATTTTCTTGCGCACATTTTCATCAGATTCAAAAAACACTTGTGCATTTTCTTTAGTGGTATAATATACTTGCCGGTTAGTTTGATATGCAAATGATGCACCGCCTCCCAATTTTGTTTTTTCATTAAAGAAAGGAAGATCATAACTTGCTGCAAATTTATTTGCAAAACCAAACACGAAATTTAATCGCAGCGGATCGTTATTGCCTGTAAGATTAAATGCCACCATACCCACTCCATATTCCAATCGGTTTAATTTATGATCTTTTTCATACCACCACACATTAAAGTTTCTGTCGGCAAGGCTTAGTGAAAATTGTGGATACACATACCAGCGTTCTTTTACATCCACAGTTATAATTATAGAATTGCGATTCAGCGGTTGAAAGTTGACATATACTTCAACAAATAATCGGGTGTTTAATACATTCATAATAGATGTATCCAACATCCCCGGAAGCCGGCTTATAGCAACAGAATCACCAACAGAAAAAAGAATTTCACGTAAAATAATATGATCATTTGTTTTATTGTTTCCTGTGATAGAAATGGAATCTACCGAAACTTTTACATGCTGAGCTTGCAGAGAAAAACTCAGCAAAAAAAAACAAGTACATGTAATTAAATACAAAAATGCACGCATCAGATATTGAGATAATTCATCAGCGAATCGAAACGGTCTTTATAGATATCGCCCATATCCGATTCATCAAAATATGCTTTCACTGTATATTCATATCTATTGAACGTAGCAACGATTGCACGGATATCCGTTACATCTACTTTTAAGAATACACTATAGTTATCATTGTCGGCATTGCGATTCAAAAACATACTTAAAATATGTGCATCATTGCTCTCCACTATTCTTGCAATGTCGCTCATTACATAATCTGCTTTGCTCTCCAATTCCAATACAATTACACCACCTACATCGCTGATAGAACTCATTTTTGCAAAACTGTATAACAGACTTTGCATAGAAATAATACCGAGGTAATTCATGTCTTCATCTACCACAGGTATAATTGTAGTTTTCAAATTTGTAGCAACTCTCAATACTTCAAAAATATGCTCGGTATGTAATACAAATGGTTTATATAAATTGCGCAGATAGCTGCCGAGTTTTTCGCCGGTATTATTAAAATCCAGAATGTCGTCTTCAGAAACTAAACCGAGATATTTTTTATTTTCTACAAGTGGCAGATGCGACAATTTAAACTCCATCATCCACTCAATTGCTTTTTCGCCGGTATCACTGCCTTTGAGTGGCGGTATATTGTCTGATATAATTTCTTCTGCTAACAAGTTATGGTAATTTATTTAAAAAATCCTCAAGATATTGATTGAAAATCTGTGGTTGTTCCATCATCGGTGCATGCCCGCATTTATCTATAAATAACAATGTAGAATTCGCAATTAATTTATGAAATTCTTCTCCTACAAACGGTGGGGTTACGGTATCATTGTTCCCCCAAATAAGTAAAGTTGGAACTGTAATTTTATGTAACTCTTCACCCAAATTTTGGCGTATTGCACTCTTTGCAGTTGCCAGTACACGAATTACTTTATTGCGATCATTTACTATCTCAAATAATTCATCAACCAATTCTTTGGATGCCATTGCAGGATCGTAAAAAGTAATTTCTGCTTTAGCTTTGATGTATTCATAATCACCACGTTTGGGATAAGTATCTCCCATCGCACTCTCAAATAATCCACTACTTCCGGTGAGCACAACACCACGAATTTTTGAAGGATTTTGTAACGCAAACATCAGTGCAATATGTCCGCCTAAGGAATTTCCTAATACCACTACATTTTTATAATTCTTATAATCGGTAAACCGCTCCACATAATTTACATATCCTGTAACCGTGGTTTCTTCGATAGGCAAATCGTATAAAGGCAATATAGGAATTACAACTTTATACTTGCCACGAAAATGTTCAATTAAGTCACCGAAATTACTTAGTGCACCGAACAATCCGTGCAGCAGAAGAATAACTTCTCCCTCACCTACTTCAACAAACTTAAACTCCTGCTCTTCATTAATCTTATATTCCATACTATGATGTGTCTGATACAAATATAAATAATTTACTATCCGACAGCCTACTTCATTTTATTACAGGCAACATTTCTGACCAATTATGCAAGAGCAATTTACCTGCAGATGTTAGAATAGATTCGGGATGAAAGAGAAAACCATAAAGCGGAAAATGGCAATGTTTAATAGCCATTGGTTCACCAGAAATGGTTTGTGCAATCACTTCTAATTGCATTGCCGAAATGTCTGCAATGTTCAATGAATGATAGCGCATCACTTGCATTGGGGATTGAATACCGGAAAATATAATATCCTGATTGTGCTGAATCAAGGATGTTTTGCCATGCATGGGCACAACTGATTTTACTAACGATGCACCGAAATAAATACCCAAAGCCTGATAGCCAAGACATATTCCCAACATGGGAATGCGATGGTGAAACGATTCAATCATCTGCATGGTGATACCAGCATCCATAGGTGTTTTGGGGCCGGGTGAAATAACTATTGCCTCCGGATTCAGGGTTTCAATTTGTTGTAAAGTACATGCATCATTTCTCCACACCTCCACTTGCTTTCCTGTTTGCGCAAGATAGTCATAGAGATTCCATGTGAAGGAATCATAATTATCCAACAACAAAATCATATTATTATTTGCGTTTCCTCCTCAGACTTTTCATTGTCATCCAGATTATCAAACCAATCACTGAGATTATTAAAAATATTTTTCACCGGAGGAATAATATAACTGATCACTTTATTTGTTAGCGGCGCAAATTCTATTAAAGTATAGTATGTTTTAGAATCTGTTTTTATTTTTTCTCCCGGTAATCCCACTCTGCTGCCATACCATAATAAAGTTGAAAATAACATAGTGATTGCTAGTGCCCATAAAACTGCTCCCGCCAATTTATTGTAGAAAGTAAGTTGTAAAAAAGAAAAAATATGCTCTATTGCTTTTGCAAGTAATCGAAAAATTAAGAGTACTGCAAAACAAATTATTACAAATGAAATCAACGGCATGTAGGGCGATTGCCAATGCAATGCGTTTTGCAAATATTCAGAAACCAAGCGACTTAAATTTACAGCAGCAAGTACTGAAATAACCATCGCAATTAATGCAAATAAGCTTGCAATTAATCCACGAATAAAACCGATAACTAAAGCAATAATTAATAAGGAAACATATATAATATCTACAGCCATCAGATTAAGGAGCCAGCAACTCTTTTACCATAGCGGAAATGGTTTTGCCATCTGCTTTTCCTGCCAATTGTTTACTGGCAGCGCCCATTACTTTTCCTATATCGGCCGCTGAAGTAGCGCCTACTTGTTGAATAATTTGCTGCAAACTTTCACGCAATGCATCAGCACTCATTTGCGCAGGTAAATATTTTTCAATTACTGCAATTTCTTCTTCTTCAATTTTTGCTAAGTCTGCACGATTCTGTGTTTGATAAATCTCCAGACTTTCTTTGCGTTGCTTTACTAACTTCTGTAATATCTGTAATTCTTTTTCTGGAGCAATTATATCACTTGCACCTTTCTCTGTTTTTGCAATCAACAGTGCGGATTTAATTCCACGCAATGCTCGCAATGCAGCTTCATCTTTATTGCGCATTGCCTGCTTTATATCTTCATTAATTGTATCTACTAATTGCATATCTGCCATAAAAATAATTATGATTTAATTAATAATTTTTTCTTGTTGTTTTCCAATACTTGATTATAAAATGATTCGTATTGCGGTAAAATATTTTCAATAGAAAATTTTTGTGCCTGCCTAAATGCATTCGCTTTAAATGTTGCCAATCTTTCTTCATCAGAAAGAATGTAAAGTGCTTTCTCCGCCATTGCTTCCACATCACCCACATCGCATAAAAAACCTGTTTCTCCTTCAATATTAATTTCCGCTAAGCCACCTGCATTACTGGATATCACAGGCACCTGACAAGCCATTGCTTCTAATGCTGCCAATCCAAAACTTTCTGAAGCAGAAGGTAAAATAAATAAATCTGCAATCGCCAATAACTCTTCCACTGCTTCTTGTTTACCCAGAAAATGTACATCATCAGGATCACACACTTTGCGTACTAATTTTTCAATATTTTGTCTTTCCGGACCATCACCGATTAATAATAATTTTGCGGGTATTTCTTTGCGTACTTCACAAAATACTTTTACCACATCCTCTACTCTTTTTACTTTTCTAAAATTAGAAGTATGCATAATTATTTTTTCTCCATGCCTTGCAATTACTTTTCGAAAATGTTCTTTATTTAATTTTTTAAATCTGTCAAAATCAATAAAGTTGGGAATCACTTCTATAGATTTTGTAATATCAAAATATTGATAAGTTTCTTTTCGCAAACTATCTGAAACTGCAGTTATACCATCAGACTTTTCTATACTGAATTGCACTACCGGAATAAATGTTTCGTCTTTTCCAACTAATGTAATATCCGTACCATGCAGTGTTGTAATAAAGGGCAATGCGTAATTTTTTTCTGCAAGAATTTGTTTTGCAATATACGCTGCGGATGCATGTGGAATTGCATAATGCACATGCAGTAAATCCAACTTTTCATAAAGTGCTACATCCACAATTTTACTTGCAAGTGCAGTTTCATAAGGTGGATATTCAAATAAGGGATAGTTGCTGAAATTTACTTCATGAAAGAAAATATTTTCATGAAAAGAATCTAATCGAAAGGGTTGTTTGTAAGTGATAAAATGTACTTTATATCCTTTATCAGCCAACGCTTTCCCGAGTTCTGTTGCCACTACACCGCTTCCGCCGTAAGTGGGATAACATACAATGCCTATGTTCATAATGTGAAGTTAATGGTTACTAAATGTAATCGGATGATAAAATGTTCAGCATACAAGAAAACACTTGCTAATGACGGATATAAATCAAGAGTATTCTAACAGATAAAAAAAAGTAAAAAGTATGATAGGTGAAAGATGTAAATAAATTATTTCATAGTGGTATCTGCATTGCTGCCGAGAAAGCTCTGATAAATAACATCCATGATTTTATTGCGGGTACCTTCGCTGCTTAATGTATTCGGATCCGCTTTGGGATACACTCTGTTGGAGAGAAAAATATAAATGAGATCATATTCCGGATCAGCCCAAACACAAATACCTGTGAACCCAAGATGACCAAATGCTTTTGCACTTGCATAATCGCTGGCGGGCGAACTTTTACCCGGAGTTTTTTCCGGTTTATCAAAACCAAATCCACGTCGTGAATTGCTGCTGTATTTACCGGTAAATTTTTCTACTGTTGCGGTACTGAAATAAGACTCACCACCATAACTTCCTCCGTTTAATAACATTTGTAAAATAATAGCAAGATCTTCTGAGTTGCTGAATAAGCCCGCATGACCTTCTACTCCACCCATCATTGCAGCACCCATATCGTGTACATATCCTTGCACAACCTGATAGCGGAAATAATTATCATCTTCCGTAGGTACAATGAATTTTTTTTCTTCAAAATCCAAAGGATTAAATCCGGTATGTTTTAATCCAAGTGACGTATAAAAATTTTCATTCACATATTTATCTAATGGCTGACCGGTAATTTTTTCAACTATTCTGCGGCAAATAAACATAGTGAGATCGCTATATACATATTTACCCGGTTGTTTTAATGGGGTATCTTTTATTATTTGCCACATCGTATCACGGTAATCATCCCTCATATAAATATTATCCGCTACAGGAATTTCAAAACCCGGAATTTTATTTTGATTATAATAAGTGGCATTTAATGTTTTATCTGCATTCAATGTTTTTTTATAAAAAGGAATCCATGCTACCAATCCCGCCTGATGTGTTAATACATCCGTCATTTTAAGATTACCGATTTTGCTTCCTTTAGTATCTTCCAGATAATCGTCCACTTCTTTGGTTACATCAAAATTGCCTTTATCATATTGATGCATCATCGCCAAAGTAGTAGCACAAATTTTCGATACCGAAGCAAGATCATAAATGTATTCACTAGTAATTTTTTCTTTTTTATCATATTTGGTATAACCATAACTTTTATCCCAAATTACTTTCCCATTTTTTGCAACTAATATCTGACAGCCGGGCGCTGCTTTTACATCAATACATACTTTAGCTAATGAATCAATTTTCTGCAATCGCTCACTTGCAATTCCCACATCTTCAGGAATTGAATATTGTATTCTGCCTAGATATGCCGTACTGATACCACTGTTTACTTTGTATTGCCCCGCACCCACAGGTAATTTTCCTTTAAAAGGAATAGCACCAAACAATGCCATTGCCGCACACTGTTGTGTATAGTTATCATTATCATAACACACAACTAAATTCTGCACAGTTTTAAAATTAGTAGCAGCGTAAGGTGTGCCGAAAATTACCAGAGTTACATCAGTTACATCCGCTAATTTTTTTACTAAGTCGAATGTATTTTGATTAATACCAAAATTTTTTGATGCACTGCGTGATGTTCCATGAACTCCTATAATTACTGATTCATAATTTTTCAATTTAGTATATGTAGCGTCGAAACCGGAAGAGGCTGCATCTTTATTTAATACTGTAGAATTTACTGCAGCATATTTATCTATATATGTCTGAAATTCAGTTCGACTTCCATCACCAATACTTAGCGTTGCAATACTAAGTGTATCCAATTTTAGGAATGGAATTAATTTATTTTTTGAAATAACCAAAGTGATACTTTGCTCAGTAATTTTTCGCTTTTGCAATTTTGCTTCTGTAGTATTTAAATCACTTGCAACATTTTTATTAGGGATAGGCTTAAACTTATTCAAACCTGAAAATGCTTTTGCTTTTAAAATTCGTGTAACACTTTCATCCAATTGTTGCTCAGAAATTTTTCCAGATTCAATTGCTTTTTTAATTGCATTAAACGCTATAGGAATATCAGATGAAAACAACAACACATCATTGCCGGCAAGAAACGCTTGCACTTCTAATTCACCGGGCTGATAGTACATGCTAACACCTTTCATGTTCAATGCATCGCTGAATGTCAGTCCACGAAATCCAAGTGAATCCCGCAACAATGTTCTGCCTACAATTGGCGAAAGTGAAGAAGCCTGATTTTTTGTTGCATCTAATGCAGGTACAAATAAATGTGCGAGCATCACCGAGCCAACACCTTCATTTATTAAAATTTTAAATGGATATAATTCTAAAGTATCCAATCTTGTTTTTGATGCAGTTACTGTAGGTAAACTTAAATGACTGTCAGCATCTGTATCACCATGACCAGGGAAATGTTTTGCGCATGCAATAATTCCATTTTCCTGTAAGCCATTTGTATAAGCAACACCTTTTAATGCCACATTAAATTTATCTTCTCCAAAGGATCTGTCCCCGATTACAGGATTTGCAGGATTATTATTGATATCAACTACCGGCGAAAAACTGACATGTACACCCAATCTCATTAATTGCGATGCAATTATTTTTCCGGTGTTGTAAATTACAGAATCATCCTGAATAGCACCCCATGTTAATTGCCGTTGAAAAGCAGGAATAGAATCCAGCCGCATAGCAGGTCCCCATTCTGCATCCATTGCAATTAACAATGGAATATCACTAATACTCTGATAGCGATTTGTAAGATTAATTTGTCGCACCGGTCCACCTTGCATAAATATTAAACCGCCGATATCATATTTTTTTATCAGTGTTTCAATTTGAATCTGATGTGCAGCATCCTGATTAGAATATGCAGCCACCATAAATAACTGACCAATTTTTTGATCCAAAGTCATTGCCTCCATCATTGAATCCACCCAAGCATAATTCTTATCGTAGAACGGAATATCTCTATCGGCAGTAACAGGCGTATTATCCACTGCAATATAAGTGGCACCGAATCCGGTGGAAAAAAATAAAATCCAAATCAATCGCTTCAAAATCATTAATGTTTGTGTGTTTACAAAAGTATAAATTGACTTACTATTAGCCGCATGTTATTCACGTTATCACTACTTATTTGTACCATTTACTAAACCTTGCAAAGCTGTTCGTTACCTTTGTAAGATATCACTCAGCAAACGATTTAACAAGCTGTTGTGTTTAAAAAGAAATTTTCAGGAAGATGTTGTTTGGTAAAAATTCTTTTTTTGGAGGGCGCAGTCCACGGCAGTTTAACTATAAACCCGTGTATTGGGATCCCGAAAAAGAAGAAGCACAAGCAAAAGCCCGCATGAGAGCAAAATCCCCGGAAGGCGAAAAGCTTTCTTTATTATTAGATTACAAAAGGGATTTGCGACGCAGCAAACGCAAAACTTACAATCTGCGCATATTTATTATCGTCATCCTGCTTTTGTTGTTTTTTATTTTTCTTACTTGATAAAATCTGATGGCAGACATTATTCATTTATTACCTGATACTATTGCAAATCAAATTGCAGCAGGTGAAGTAATTCAAAGACCTGCTTCTGCGGTGAAAGAATTATTGGAAAATGCAGTGGATGCCGGAGCCGATGAAATCAGATTGATTGTGAAGGAAGCAGGCAAGTCATTAATTCAAGTAATTGATAATGGCAGCGGCATGAGCCATACAGATGCACGGATGTGTTTTGAAAAACATGCTACATCAAAAATTAAAAAAGTAGATGACCTGTTCAATATTCGCACAATGGGATTTCGTGGTGAAGCAATGGCATCTATTTCTGCAATTGCACAAGTGGAATTAAAATCAAGATTGCATACCGAAGAATTAGGAACACAAATTATAATTGAAGGCTTTGAAGTAAAAAGTCAGGAGCCCTGTCAAACTTCTGCAGGCACTTCTATCGCTGTTAAAAATTTATTTTACAATGTACCTGCAAGGCGCAATTTTCTGAAATCCAATACTGTTGAATTACGACATATCATGGATGAATTTGAAAGAATTGCATTAGCACATCCGCATGTATTTTTCACCATGCATCACAATGGTGTTGAAATATTCCATTTAAAAAAAGCAAATCTGCGTCAGCGCATTATTCATTTGTTCGGCAATAATTATAATGAAAAATTAGTCCCTGTAGAAGAAAAAACTTCTGTTACCAATCTACATGGATTTATCGGCAAACCAGAAAATGCAAAACGCACAAAAGGCGAACAATTCTTTTTTGTAAACAATCGCTTTATAAAAAGTAATTATCTGCATCATGCATTAAAAACTGCTTATGAAGCAATGTTGCCCGATGGCAGTTATCCCCTGTATGTAATCTTTATTGATATAGACCCAAAACGTATTGATGTGAATGTGCATCCCACCAAACAAGAAATAAAGTTTGAGGATGAGCGCATCATTTATACTTTTATTCATGCTGCAGTAAAACATGCTTTGGCAGCTTATAGTATTACACCCACATTGGATTTTGAAGTGGATGCCACCTTCGCTCATTTACCCGCATTTATCCGACCAATATCATCACAAAGTCTTGAACCTGCTTTTAAGACAATGCAAAGTAAAATGAATGCAAATACAGATAATACCCTGCAATCAAATTTGGCAGATACAAGAAATTTTCGGGAAAGATTTAATGCGGCAGATACAACTATTTCTCAAACTGAACACTTCGAAGATTTAAATTTTCATGTAGAAGATTCTGTGATGCATGCTTTTCAGGTGCATAATCATTTTATCATTGCACAAATAAAATCCGGGTATGTAGTTGTTGATCAACAAGCGGCACATGAAAGAATTTTATTTGAAAAATATCTCACACAACTCAGCAATAAAAAACATATTACTCAACAACAATTATTTCCTGCCACATTGCATACTTCTGTTACGGATGCGGCTATCTTAAATGATATTTTAGAAGACATCAATTGTCTTGGCTTTGATATACAACCTTTCGGAAAAGATACTTTTGTAATTCATGGTGTTCCACCGGAATTGACAGATACTAATGAAAAACAAATAATAGAAAATTTATTAGAGCAGTTTAAGCAAAACACTGCGGATTTGAAATTAGATAAACATACAGCAATTGCAAAGGGTATGGCAAAGAGCAATGCTATTAAATCAGGCAAATCACTTACACTTACTGAAATTAAATTATTAATAGATGAGTTATTTGCATGCAAGGTACCGCATGCTTCCCCCGATGGCAATCACACATTTATTACCTTTGGTTTAGATGACCTGGTGAAACAATTTCTCAAAAAAAATTAAGGCTATAAAAAAATGACGCAGTTCGGAATGCAGCGATTTAATTTCCTGCCACCAGTAATAAAAAATTTATTAATCATTAATGGGTTGGTTTTTTTGGCAACTCTCACTTTCCCCTCTTTAATAGAAAAGTTGGCGATGTATTATCCTACGTCGCCCGAATTTCAACCTTATCAGATAATTACCCATTTATTTACGCATGGAAGTTTTGGACATGTGTTCTTTAATATGTTTGCCCTCTGGATGTTTGGAGCTGTCTTAGAAAATGTTTGGGGAGGAAAAAGATTTTTAATTTATTATTTTATTACCGGTATAGGTGCCACCTTATTATACACCGGCGTGCATGCAATTCAACTGTATCAAATCACCGGTTCTATTTCACCTGACATATTAAAAGAAGGGTATATTATTGGCAACTATTCCGAAAGTAATTTAAGTACTTTGCGTGCAATTTTTTCACCATTGGTTGGTGCATCGGGTGCTGTTTATGGTGTATTACTCGCCTATGGTATGCTGTTTCCTAACACACTTATTTATATATATTTCCTGCTGCCTTTAAAAGCGAAATACTTAGTGATGATACTTACCGCTATTGAATTATATATGGGCTTTATAAATAATCCTGCAGATAATGTTGCTCACTTTGCGCACTTGGGAGGGATGTTGGTTGGTTTTGTTTTAATTAAATATTGGCAAAAATCAAAAACAAAATTTTATTAATTCCCATGCTGAATGAAATAAAAAAGAAATATCACCTCGGAAATGTTATTACAAAACTGCTGATAATCAATATTGGCATTTTCGTTTTACAAAGTTTGGTAATGTTGTTTTTTACAATTTTCGGGAAGCAAGATTCTTTTCTTCGGGTGATGGATATGCTCTATTTCCCCAATCATATAAAAGAATTTTTAAGACAGCCCTGGAGCATATTTACTTATCAGTTTCTGCATACCCCTTTCGGCATTTTTCATGTGCTGTTTAATATGTTGTTTCTGTTTTTCTTCGGGCGTATATTCACGCAGTTTATGAATCCTCGTTATGTGTTTCCATTATATATTACAGGTGGTGTATTTGGTGCATTATTATTTATGATCACATTTAATATGTCGCCGGCTTTTCAATCAAGTGCTATGTTAGTCGGTGCATCTGCATCTATACTCGCTATCGTAGTTGCAGCCGCCACATTAGTACCTGACTATACAGTATTTCTGATGTTAATCGGTCCGGTAAAATTGAAATGGATTGCATTAGTTGCATTGTTGATTGATATAATAAATATTTCTTCAGGTAGCAATGCCGGTGGACATATCGCACATCTTGGTGGTGCAATGGCAGGCTTCTTTTTTATTATTTCATATCGCCAGGGTTACAATTGGTTTGGATGGATTTTTCGTTTGATTGATAAATATCATAAGCCAAAACGCAATAAACCTAGAGTGGCTTATGTAAGAAATAAACCGGTAGAAGAAAATGAAAAGAAAACTTCGGTTTCCAATCAAAAACGTGTAGATCAGATCTTAGATAAAATTTCTAAATCAGGATATGATAGTCTTACAAAAGAAGAAAAGGAATTTCTTTTTAAAGTAAGCAATGATAAAAAATGAATTGGCTATTTCAGAATTATTTGTTCCTACAATTTTCAATGTAGTATTTCAAATGTTTTATTAAATATCACTTCACCCAAAATAATTGTATTGAAATATTGATATGTTGATGATTTACATTTTTCTTTTTTCTTGAAAGATGAACATCAGAGAACATATTAATTCTATGTTCCCTGATGTTATGATAATTATTATTCTTTGATAAACTTTAGTAATGTAATTATATCTGCCTGTTGCAGTTTTACAAAATATATCCCCGCTGATAAATTGCTAATATCTATAACAACTATATTTTCTGATGTACTGATTGTTTGAACAGATCTGCCTAATGCATCCATTATTTCAATATGCTTTTCAGAAGCGTTATCATTTTCTATTTCCACAGTTAATTGTGATGAAGCGGGATTGGGATAAATAGTAACACCGCTACTTATTTCTCCAAGGCGCAATGGTAAGGTTGTAAAATATGCAACGGATGAGAAGTCGGTATTTTCTTCTCCGCATTTTGTTCTCACTTTGTATTCATATTCTGTACCTGGTGACAAACCTTTAATGGTTTTAGTATTTGAAGTTGATGTAACTTTTATCCATGTCAAATCATCCACCGGGCGATAATATATCTGGTATTTGTCTGCACCAGAAATTGTATTCCAGTGAATTTTTATAATGCTTGGTGTAATGTTGTGAACCATTAAACCGGAAGGGAAAGTACAAGTCTCCGGGTAAAGTTTTACTACCCAATAATCAAGACCACCCAAATTCGGTTCCGTTTTGTCGATTGAATTTTTCGATGAACTATATCCCCCTAAGAAATATCCACCATCGCTTGTCTGGATGACGGAATTCAGCACGTCAGTACCCACACCACCCCCTCCTATCGTATTCTCCCACTGGATATTACCTAAGCTGTCCAGTTTTACTACCCAGTAATCAACATAGTGGGCTGGCTCGGTCTTATCGCCGGAAATACCAGAACGACTTTCTCCACCTAAAAGATAGCCGCCTTCACTTGTTTGGATGACGGAATACAGCCAATCAACATCACTCCCTCCTATGGTATTCTGCCACTGAATATTGCCCGAGCTATCAAGTTTTACCACCCAATAATCATAAGAACCCAAACCGTCCTCTGATTTGTCACCTGAAATATTAGAGTTGCTATATCCTCCTAAAAAATAGCCTCCATCACTCGTCAGGGTGGCGGAATACAGCACGTCCAAATTACTTCCTCCTATAGTATTTTGCCACTCAATATTGCCTATGCTGTCAAGTTTTAAAACCCAGTAATCACCGCCTGAATTTGGTTCCGTCTTGTCGCCGGAAATATCAGAAGTACTATATCCAGCTAAAAAAAAGCCCCCGTCACTCGTCTGATTGACAGAATATAGGTAATCCACCATGCTTCCCCCGAAAGTTTTCTGCCACTGAATATTGCCCGAGCTGTCGAGTTTTACAACCCAGTAATCATCACCCAAACTACCCTCCGTCTTATCGCCGGAAATACCAGATTTGCTAGTTCCCCCTAATAAGTACCCACCTTCACTCGTCTGGATTACAGATATTAGGTTATCATCATTACTACCTCCAATTGAATTCTGCCACTGGATATTACCTAAGTTGTCCAGTTTTACTACCCAGTAATCTGCGATTCCCAGATTCGCCTCCGTCTTGTCACCAGAGATACCCGATTTACTATATCCCCCTAAAAGGTAGCCTCCATCATTCGATTGGATAACAGACCTCAGCAAATCTATTTCACTACCTCCAATAGTTTTCTGCCATTGAATACTGCCCGTGTTGTCGAGTTTTATTACCCAGTAATCATCAAAACCTTTACTCGCAACTGTCTTGTCGCCGGATATGTTCGACCAGCTAGATCCCCCTAAAAGATAACCACTATCACTCGTCTGGATGACGGAATATATCCAATCTCCATCGTCTCCCCCGATGGTGTTCTGCCATTCGATTAGTGGCGCCTGAGCTTTTAGTTGAATTGATATTACAATTGATATTATTGTAATAAATAATTGAAGTTTATTTTTCATTATTCAAAGTTTAAATCTGCATGTGCAGAAGGTTAAAAAATACTATTCAATCATTGGTCTCTTTTCTTCTTGAATTTTCTGCTGGATTTAATACTTGTTTGCCTGAAACAACTTGGTGGAAATTGCAAATCAACTTTGGGGTTAAGTGAAATTGTAAATTCCACTAATGGTATTAAAAGACGTTTATTTAAGATTTTCAGTTTTGTAATCTCCGGCTTAACTGAGATAGAACAGAGTCTTTATAGCCACCTGACAAATGAGAAATATTCGTCTAGGTAAATGTATCTTAAAAAATTGAGACTTGAAAGGACTAATGGTGTTAATTTTTCATTTTAACTAATTTCACGCTGTGAATATTTTTCTTATCCAATTCTCCTTTATAAACACAGATTTGAAAGTGCAGCAGAGCATGAAAACAATCGGCATTTTGTATGTTCTGATTAGTTTGCTGAACTTGTTATTCTTTGGTCGCTTCACTCCCTTTAAAGATGACCTTAATGTTATAATTATATATTTAATCTTTGGTGTAATGACAAGCTTCATTTTTATTTTATTAAACCACGATAAAAAATGAATTGGTCAAAAAAAATTCTGCTTATAATTACAATTCCTGTTTCAGTATTGCTTTTGCTGTCATATGCATCCATGTATATCAATCCTGCGAAAGTATGGTTTAGTCCTTTTTTCGGATTAGCATATATTCCTATCCTCATTGCAAATCTGCTGTTACTTATTCTTTGGTTTTTGATGAATAAAAAAGTATTTATTTATCTGCTGATTATTTTGCTTGTTGGATTTAAAGCGCATAGCGTAAGTTATGCAATGCATTTTCCAAAAAATAATACGGATGATGAAAATGCAATTCGTCTGCTCACATTTAATGTGCGAGGCTTTGATGAATTCAGTTCATCCACCACTAAAGAGTATCAACAATCTATTGTAGATGGAATTGCAGATGTGGATGCGGATATAATTTGTTTGCAGGAATTCAGTAGTTATCACAATTCAAAAAAAGCACAGGATAATTATCTTGCAATAAAAAAAGCAAGTGGATTAAAATATGAATACTATTATAAAGTATATGAGAATAAAAAACATACACGCAGCTACGGCATATTAATACTCAGTAAATTTCCTGTGAAGGATACCGGTAAAATAAATTATAAAGCATTGAGCAATACCAATTCTTCTATATATGCAGATCTGGATATTAATGGAAAAATGGTGAGACTGATTACTGCACATTTGCAATCCAATCAATTGACTCCACAAGATTTGGATGTAGTGGAATCTCCCAATGCAGAAGCGCTAAAAGAAATTGAAGCAAAACGCATTATCGGAAAACTCAGCACGAGTTACAGATTGCGTGCAGGTCAGGCAGAAGCAATTGATGAGGCAAAAGAAAACTCTCCTTACCCGGTAATTATTTGCGGTGATTTTAATGATACACCAGTGTCGTATGCTTATAGAAATATTTCAGAAAATATGCAGGATGCATTTTTAAATAACGGCTTTGGATTAGGTGCTACATTTAAACCATTTCCTTTTATTCGCATTGATTATATTTTATTGCAAGACGATGTTTTTAAAATATTGGATTATAAACGCATTGCAAATCCCGGTTCGGATCACTATATGGTAACGGCTGCATTTACCATTCAATAATTTATAATTTTCACATATTTTTCGTCTGAAAATCCAGCGCTAAAAAATTTGCATTTACCTTCCTTAACTTTACTACATGTCCAAAGAATTATTTCACCAGAACGCACTATTTGTTTACAACACATTAAGCAGACAAAAGGAATTATTTATTCCATTACATGCGCCATTTGTAGGTATGTATGTTTGCGGACCAACCGTATATTCCGAACCGCATCTCGGCAACTGCCGCACCTTTGTTTCCTTCGATATGATTTACAGATATCTGAAACATCTTGGCTATAAAGTGCGGTATGTAAGAAATATTACGGATGCAGGTCATATAGAAAATTCAGCAGGTGTTTCTGATGATCGTATCAGTGCGCAAGCGAAATTAGAACATGTAGAACCCATGGAAATTGTACAGAAATACAGTGTTGCTTTTCATCGTGTCATGGAAATATTTAATGCACTTCCACCGGATATTGAACCAACAGCTACAGGGCATATTATCGAGCAAATAGAAATGACGAAAGAAATTTTAGCAAGTGGTTTTGCTTATGAAAAAGAGGGCAGTATTTATTTTGATGTAGAAAAATTTGCAAAGGAATTTCCTTACACAAAATTATCAGGTCGCAATCTGGATGACTTATTAAATAACACTCGTGATTTAGGTGGACAAGAATTAAAACAAGGCAGATTGGATTTTGCACTTTGGATAAAAGCCAAACCGGAACATGCTATGCAATGGCCATCACCTTGGGGCAAAGGATATCCCGGATGGCATATTGAATGTTCAGCAATGAGTACAAAATATCTAGGAGAAACTTTTGATATTCATGGTGGTGGAATGGATTTAATTCCCACACATCACACCAATGAAATTGCGCAAAGTATTGCATGTAATCATGTTGATCCGGTGAAATATTGGCTGCATACAAATATGCTGACAGTGAATGGACAGAAGATGAGTAAGAGTCTAGGCAATTCATTTTTACCACATGAATTATTTACAGGCACGCATCCATTATTAAATCGTGGATATTCGCCGATGACAGTTCGATTTTTTATGTTGCAGGCACATTACAGCAGCACTTTGGATTTTACAAATGAAGCTTTAAATGCTGCGGAGAAAGGTTATAAACGCTTAATGCAAAGTGAGAAAAATGTGCAAGCATTACAAGCAGGAAATACAATTGATAACAATAGTGAAAATGCGTGTAATAAATTTTTAACGGATGTATATACCGGTATGAATAATGATTTTAATACTGCACAAGCAATAGCTTCACTCAATGAAATTTCTGCTTATATAAATACATGGTATCATACAGCTGAAAAAAAAGCACCAATCCTTCCAAATACTTTAATACGATTAAAAGAAACATTTCAAACTTTCATTTTTGATATTCTCGGATTGAAGCATGAAGAAGATGGCAATAGCGCACTGATGCAAAACGTAATGGAACTTGTAATTGAATTGCGCAAAGATGCCCGCATCAGAAAAGATTTTGCCGCTTCGGATAAAATTCGTGATACCTTAAAAGAAATTGGTATTCAATTAAAAGATTCAAAAGAAGGCACTACCTGGAATGTGGATTAATACAAAACAAAAAGTAAAATTCTTTTTTCTGAAAAATTATTATGCCAGATATTTTTCATGAACAACAAGCTGCAAATGCATTTAGTAAACAAGCACCCTTGTTTGATTCAATTTATGATAATGATTTCATTGTTCAATACAAACGTGAACGGGTAAGAGCACATGTAACCGGATTTTTAAACCCACAATCTGTTATTTTAGAATTAAATGCTGGCACCGGAGAAGATGCAGTGTATTTTGCAAAAGCGGGACATACAATTCATGCAACAGATATTTCGGAAGCAATGCAAAATGTATTGCAACAAAAAATAAAATCATGTGGAGTCGAAGAAAAAGTTACCACAGAAATTTGTTCTTTTAATCAATTAGAAAACCTAAAAAATAAAGGACCTTATGATTTTGTTTTTTCCAATTTCGCCGGATTAAATTGCACTTCAGATTTACAAAAAGTATTACAGGATTGTTCTGCATTAATAAAACAAAATGGTTATTTAACTGTAGTGGTAATGCCTTCATTTTGTCTGTGGGAATTTATGTTGTTGTTCAAAGGAAATTTTAAAACTGCTTTCCGTCGCTTCGCCGGTAAACAGGGAGCTGAAGCACATGTAGAAGGAAAATTTTTTCGTTGTTGGTATTATAATCCCTCTTTTATAAAACAAACATTACAGAAAGATTTTAAAGTAATTGGTTTGGAAGGATTATGTGTGATTTTACCGCCCTCTTATTTCAAAAATTTTTCAACTAAGAATAAAAAACTATTTGCTTTTTTTAAAAAAGCAGAACACAAATTAAAATCATTGTGGCCATTCCGGAATTTGGGAGATTATTACATCCTGACATTACAGAAAAAATAATCCTGCGATGGAAAAAATTCTAATACTGACACCCGGCTTTCCAATAGATGAACAGGATGATGTTTGTATTCCTTTTTTACAAGATTATGTATTGGCACTTGAAGAAAAAATCGGTAAAGAAAATATACATGTAATCAGTTTTCAATATCCTTTTGATAAAGGTGAATATCTATGGAATGGAATAAAAATTTATTCTGCCGGTGGTAATAATAGAAAAGGTATTTTAAAATTAATTACCTGGAATCGGGTAATGCGTAAAGCAAAAGAATGGATACAACCGGGCAAGACGATATTACATATTTTCTGGCTGAATGAAACTACTCTTATCGGAGCTAAGCTTTCAAAAAAATACGATTGCAAAATAATAGCTACCATAATGGGACAAGATATTTTAGCCGAAAATAACTACCTGAATAAAATTCCATTGAATACAATTCATGTTGTTGCTCCAAATACGAAAGCTGCTGAAACATTTAAAAAAAATACCGGAAATAATGTGCAGGCAATTATTCGTCCGGGAGTAAAAAATATTTCAGCAATACAACAGGAAAGAAACATTGATCTGTTATTTGTCGGTGCTTTCATTGCATTAAAACAACCGGAAATATGTATTGAAATTGTAAATCAATTAAATAAAGAATTTCCGAATTTAAATTGCAAAATGATTGGCGATGGAATATTACAAGAAAAATGCATAGCTACATCTCAAAATCTAGAAATCAAGAATATTCAATTCACAGGAAAGCTCGATCGCAAAAAAATATTTGAGTATATGCAACAATCAAAAGTATTGGTTCACACCTCTTATTATGAAGGTCATGCGACTGTATTTGAAGAAGCGATTGCAAGTGGTATGCAAGTAGTTTGTTTTGATGTAGGCAGACCGGAACATCAGGCTGTGCATGTATGTGCAGAAAAAAAAGAAATGTGCTGCACTATTTCGCACCTATTAAAAAAAGATTATAATAACAATCAATTAACTTCTTATTCAATCACTCAAACTGTAGAATTTTATCAGCAGTTGTATACCACACATTGACTATTCACATAATAATTTTGCATATTAGAAAAATACAAAGTAATTTTTCATTCGATATTGAGTAACTGATAACCTAAAACCAATCAATATGAAAAAAGCCTTTAAATGGATAGGTATAATTCTACTTGTCCTGATTGCAGGCATTGTTGTATTTGCATTTGTTATGCAGAGTAAGTACAAAAAAATGTCGAAAGTAACCTATGAAGTAAATGTGCCTAATGTTCCCATTCTCACCGATTCAACATCCTTAGTTCGAGGTGCATCCATTGCAGCATCCATCTGCACGGGTTGCCATGGAGGTGATTTGGCAGGAAGGGATTTTTTTAATGACCCAAAAATTGGAATTGTATATTCTGCCAATCTCACACCCGGTGGTATCACAAAAAATTATACAGATGAAGATTGGATTCGGGCACTTCGATTTGGAGTAAAACCGGATGGTCATGGAATGTTTATCATGCCGGTTGAATATTTAAATTATATGAGCGATCAGGATCTTGGTTCTTTAATAGGTTATTTAAAAACCTTACCACCATCCGATAAACCACAACCAGCAAATTATTTTACATTCATGAGTCAGGTATTGGCTGGTGCCGGAATGTTTGGTACACTTTATAATTGTGAATTATTGGATCTGAATGATGTATCTGTTCACACTGCTCCGGATTTTAGTGAGAGTGTAGATTATGGAAAATATACCATGCGCATTCACGGATGTTTTGCATGTCATGGTGAAAATCTGAATGGTGCAAAATCTCCTGATCCGGTTTCTCCTCCGGGTTCCAATATTACCATGGGAGGAAATTTCGGTAAATGGTCCTATGATCAATTTGCGGAAACAATGCAATCAGGTAAAACTCCTGAAGGCAAAGAATTAGATATGAAATTTATGCCATGGGCCGAATTTCGATTAATGACGGACACAGAAATACATGCAATATATAATTACATTCAAAGTCAACCTGCTGCGGTAGATGCCGAAGTGGTGACGGAATGGAATAAAAAAAATTCTTAATTAGCACTCCATCAATAACTAAGATGCACCGGCAATTTCGGTGCATTTTTTTTACATAGCATTTACTGCTATCACCATCAATAATAAATACCTTAGCCCAATGCATTCAAGCAAAGTATTATTATTTAATCCTCGTGCGGCAAATTATAAAGCCCGTATTCCGAATTCAATTCTATCTATAGCTGCGAGTATTGATGGATTATTTGATTACACAATTATTGATGGCAATCTGGAATCCGATCCTTTGCAAAAAATTATTACTGCATTGCAAACAAATCAATATGCATATTTTGCAAGTACGGTAATGCCGGGTCCGCAATTGAAACAAGCAATTCCATTCACCAAAAAAATTAAAGAACAGTTTCCGCAAATCACTATTATCTGGGGTGGATATTTTGCAAGTAATCAAAGTAAAGTTTGCATGGAATCCGGGTTTATTAATTACATCATTTATGGTCCGGGTGATAAAGCATTTCCGCAATTACTAAATGCAATAAAAAATAATTTGCCCTTAGAATTAATACCTAATCTAATTTGGAAAAATAATGATACCATTCAAAAGAATCATAAAGATGAATTGTATGATCAGGATACATTACCTGCAATGCCTTATGAAAGATTAAATACATTTTATCCTGTAGAAAAATATTTAGGTAAAACATATCTCGGCAAAAAAACAATTGCATATCACAGCAGTATTGGTTGTCCGTTTAAATGTGCTTTCTGTGGAATTGTTCCCATTTTTAATGCAAGATGGAAAGGCAAATCTGCTCAATTGATTTATGATGATATTCTGTACTTAAAAAATAAATATGGTGGTGATGCAATTGAATTTCACGATAATAATTTTTTTGTAAATGAAAAACGCACTGTTGAATTTGCAGATTTAATTGCAAAAGAAAATATGATTTGGTGGGGAGAAGGTCGTATAGATACAATTGATAAATACAGTGATGCAAGTTTGGAAAAAATGCGCAAGGCTGGCTGTAAAATGATTTTCTTCGGCGCCGAAACGGGCAATGATGCAATACTAAAAGAAATGGATAAGGGCGGCACACAAACAGGTGCACAAATAAAAGCATTTGCAGCACGCATGCAACAGTTTGATATAATTCCTGAATACTCTTTTGTACTTGGTACACCAGCATCAACTGAAGAAGAAGTGAATAAACGCATAGATGAAGACATTGCTTTTATCCGCACAATAAAAGAAATTAATCCAGCAACAGAAATTATTATTTATGTATATAGTCCGGTGCCAACTGAAGGTTCTGCATTATTTAAAGCAGTGGAAAAATCGGGCTTTCATTTTCCGCAGAAATTGGAAGACTGGATAAGTCCGCATTGGGAGAATTTCGACTTGCGAAAAAATCCATTAACGCCCTGGCTAAAACCTTACATGATTGATAAGATAAAAAATTTTGAAACGGTATTGAATGGTTTTTATCCAACAGTTTCCGATTATAAAATGCAAACAGCACAACGCAAACTTTTGCGCAACATTAGTGCATGGCGATATAAATCAAAATTGTATAATGCACCTTATGAAATTAAAGCAATTCAAAAATTTATTCGCTATCGCCAACCGGAATTAGAAGGTTTTTAAGATGCAATCGCTAATAAAGAAAATTGCAGAGCATATTTATAAACCGTATGTTCAATGGCGTATTTCAAAACCAACAACATTTCGATATAACGCAATAACATTACATATTCCATCCGGAGTTTTTCATCCCAAATATTTTCACAGCACTTTGTTATTAATTAAGTTTATGGAAACACTTTCTATACAAAATAAAACTGTGTTGGAATTAGGTTGTGGCAGTGGATTATTAAGTTGTGTTGCTGCAAAACAAAATGCACAAGTAACTACAAGTGATATTAGTCGGCTTGCAATTACAACCCTTACTAAAAATGCAACAGAAAATAATTTGCAAATGGAAATTGTATTGAGTGATTTATTTGATAATATACAATACAAACACTTCGATTATATATTTATCAATCCGCCGTATTATTCGAAAAATCCAAATACAGAAGCTGAGAAAGCATGGTATTGCGGAGTGGAGTTTGAATATTTTGAAAAACTGTTTTTACAGATTTCGACATATATGAATTCCAATACAAATGTCTTTATCATTTTATCCGATGACTGCGATAAAAAACAAATTCATTCCATCGCCAAAAAAATAATCTGCAACTCCATTCAATTAAAAAGAAAAATATTGGAATGGTGTGGAGGAGATTTTTAGAATAATGATTCTGGAATGATATTCTTTGCATCGGTTAATTCTTACTTTTTATCTTCCAATACACATTTATACATTTTCTAATTACCCATTTACACTTTTCAGTTCTACAATTCTCCAGTTCTACATTTTTCGATTACACAATTACACGATTCGCCAGTTAGACGTTTCCACAATTCCCTAGTTCTACAATTCTCCAGTTCTACGATTCTACTTTTTCCTATTCGACGATTAAACGATTCGACAGTTACACAAATTCAGTTTTACCATCATTTTCAATTACACCTATTCAAATCACCTTACACAATGCTGACGTTTTTAAATCTCTGTGCTGTAATTTCGTTAGCGCATGCAAATTACCTACGTACATCAACACGAATTTCCTTTGTTGGGAGAGGTACATTCATCAATTCTTAAATCATTGATGTATTTTGATTTATTTCGCTATCCATTAACCTTACCTGAAATAATTCGCTTTGCATCTATTCCAATTCATCATTTGCATATTGCAGAAGACGCATTACAACAATTAGAAGATAACCTGATGGTATATCGCTTTGGTGAATTCTGGTCGCTGAACAGTGATTATGGAAATATTGAAAGACGACAAAAAGGAAACCGTTCAGCAATGAAAATTTGGGATAAGGCAATAATGCGTTCAAAGTTTATTCAGCGTTTTCCTTTCGTGCGCAGTGTAAATATTTCTGGTTCTCTGTCAAAAAACTATTTTGATGCAGAAGCAGACTTTGATTTTTTTATTATCACTCAGCCAAATCGTTTATGGCTTTGTCGCATGTTGCTCACTATCTATAAAAAATTCTTTCTGTTGAATTCCAGAAAATATTTCTGTATTAATTATTTTATTGATACAGAGTCTTTAGAAATTCCTGATAAAAATATTTTTACAGCAATTGAGATTGTTACATTAAAAAATATGTCGGGCGAAAATTTGTATAATAATTTTATGCAAAGCAATAACTGGGTGAAACAATATTTTCCAAATTATTTACCTGAAAAGCAGATGTTACCTCAGAAAGAAAAAGAAAATGTTATAAAACATCATTCTGAAAAATTATTGCAAAATAAAATCGGTGACCGGCTGGATACTGTTTGTTATAAGATCACATTATATTTCTGGAAACGCAAATTCAAGAATATGACAGCTATAGAATTTGAAAATAATCTGCGCAGTCGTAAACATGTTTCCAAACATCATCCGCAGGGATTTCAATTTAAAGTATTGGAAGGATATAAAAACCGCATTCACACATTTGAGCAGCAACATAATGTAACTTTATACAATGGCTGATGTATTTATTGCCAATGCATACTTTTTAAGATTTGATCCAAAACAGGAACGAGCCATGCAGCCCTATCCACCTTTGGGCACTTTGTATGTTGCATCCGTTTTACAACAGGAGGGGTATAATGTAACTTTCAGAGATACCGTATTTGCAAAGTCAGCAAGCGAAATTTTTCCTGCAATTGAAACACTTAACAATGGTATTGTAATAATTTGTGATGATGGATTTAATTATCTCACAAAAATGTGTTTGGTAAATATGCGCAATGCTTGCTTTGAAATGATTCGCTATGCGAAAGAAAATAATTGTAAGGTTATAGTTTCAAGTTCGGATGCTACTGATCATTGGAAAGAATATTTAGAAACAGGTGCGGATTATATTGTAATTGGCGAAGCAGAAAAAACAATTTCAGAACTTGTAGATTATTTATATGATGACCATTCTCAAAAGGAAATAAGCAACATTAATGGCATTGCCTTTAAAACAAAAACAGGTTTTGAAAAAACAACAGTAAGAGCTGTGATGCATGATTTGGATGCGTTGCCTTTTCCTGCATGGGAAGTAGCGGATATTGAAACCTATAAAGAAAAATGGCTGAAGAAAAATGGTTACTTCAGTTTGAATATTACAACCACACGAGGTTGTCCGTTTAAATGTAACTGGTGCGCAAAACCAATTTATGGCAATCGTTATAATGCACGATCAGCGGAAAATGTTGTGAATGAAATTGCAATGCTGATTGATAAATATCGGGTAATGCATTTTTGGTTTTGCGACGATATATTCGGATTGAAACCGGGATGGATAAATCAATTCAGTGCATTGGTGCAACAAAGAAATTTAAAATTTAAATTTAAAATTCAGTGTCGTGCAGATTTATTATTGAACGAACAGAATATAGAAAGTCTGGCCAAAGCAGGTTGTGATGAAGTGTGGATTGGTGCAGAATCCGGCTCACAAAAAATTCTGGATGCCATGGATAAAGGAACTACTATTCAGCAGATTTATGATTGTACTATCCTGATGAAAAAGCACAATATAAAACCCTGTTTCTTTTTGCAATTCGGATATCCCGGCGAAACAAAAACAGATATTGATGCCACTATGAAAATGTTGTTTGAATTAATGCCTTATGATATTGGTATTTCTGTTTCTTATCCTTTGCCCGGAACAAAATTTTATGAAAGTGTAAAATCAGAGTTACAGCAAAAACAAAACTGGAACGATAGTGATGAACTTGCACTTATGTTCCGCAGTACTTATCCTCCGGAGTTTTATAAAGAGTTACACAGATATATTCATAAAAAATTCAGAAGTGCTCAAGGTATGATGGCGATGAAAAAAATATTGCAATTACAATCTCTGGAAACAAAACATCTTAAACGAATGGCTGCGATTCCTTACTTCAATACATCTGCTTTTTTACATAAAAGAAAAATGGAGTTGTTGCAGAAGTAATTAAATATAATTAACCACATAGACATATAGGAAAAAATAGAAATATGCTTAGCGTATTAAATAAAAAATAATACACGGAGTTGCACGGAGATATCACTGAGTTTCGCAGAGAAATAAAAATTTTATTGGTTAAATCCAAATAGGGAAAAAATTTTTAACCACATAGATATATAGGAAAAAATAGAAATCAATTTGAAGAAAAATTAAACCACATTGGAACATAGAAAAAAGAGAAATTAAACCCTATGACTCCTCTGCGAATTCTATGTGGTAAAAATATTTTTTTTAATTAATTAGAAAGTAGAGTTACATTGCCGGCGTGTTGTTTTATTTCACCGTTTTCATACTGCACAGTAATGATGTAAGGATACACACCGGGATTTAATATTTCACCATTAAATGTTCCATCCCATCCGCTTGTAATTGCATCCGGACTTAAATTCTCACGATGGTAAATTATGTTTCCCCAGCGGTCGAATACATCAAAGGATTTTATATTTATAAGTATCGGACTGTACGCAAATAAATAATCATTTATACCATCTCCATTGGGTGTAAATGCATTTGGAATAAATACATTATTTTCCGGATAAGGCAATACATACACATAAATTTTATCGGATGCAATACATCCATTTTCATTTGTAGAAGTGAGAGTAATATATCCTGATGATGTTGGATATGCAGTGCTATTTTCACAAGATGCACAGGTAATAAAATATGCGGGAGTCCAGGCATAATTGCCACCGCTATTTCCCGAAATATAAATTGGATTAGTTGCAATTATTGAAGTATCTCCAAATGCTTCTGCAAAGTTTTGATCTACAGAAATAAATTGAATTGCAGTATCTACACATCCATGCATATCCATATAACTATAAGTAATTTCATACGGTCCGCCCACACCTGCCATCTGTGCATTAAATTGATTTCCACTTATCGCAACACCTGAATAATTTCCACCTGTGGGTATTGCACTTAATGCGATAATACCTTCTTCAAAACACACAATCGGATCAATAGGAAAATCAATTTCAGGATTCGGATGTACTGTAAGATTTGTTGTAATAATTGAATCGCAACCATGCATTGACAGGTATGTATTTACATAAGTATCACTTACTGTTGCAATATTTCCATCAGGTAAAATATATTCTCCACCATCACACATTTCAGGATTAAACACAATATCGTATAAAGGATAATTACCTAATGTTGTATTAATAACTGAATCACATCCATTAATAGAATTCAATGTTGTGGAATACATTCCGGGTGAAGAAACAGATGTGCCATCGGGTAAAATATATGTATCATCCGGACAAATATTTACACTAACTGCTGTAGTAAAAATCGGATGCACAGTAAGGGTCGTATAAACAAGAGAATCACAATCAGTATATGCAGTTAATACAGAAGTATAAGTACCCGCAGAAGCTGTAACCGCACCATCTGGTAAAGTAAAATATTCACCCGAACAAATTTCAGCAGTAACAGAAGTGGTAGGAATTGGATTAACTGATAATGTAGTTGTAACCACCGAATCACATCCTTTAATCGTGGCTACAGTTGTTATATAAGTGCCGGCAATTAAAACAGCACCACCATCAGGTAAGTAAAAAGGATCGCCATCGCAGATAGTTGCACTTTGCGAAGTAGCGTAAACAGGATTCACAGTTATGCTTGTTGTAATTAATGAATCGCAACCTGCAACAGTAGATAATAATACTGGGTATGTTCCTGATGTAGTTACAGAAGTTCCGTCGGGTAAAGTATGCGTTTCCCCATTACATAATTCATAACTCTGAGATAGATCATAAGATGGACTTATAGTAATGCTTGTTGTTGATGTTACTGACGGACAGCCATCGGCAGAATTGATATAATTTGTTACGGTATATGTACCAACGGTGGAAGCACTTAAATCAATAATACCTGTAGCAGATACAATACTTAATCCGGCAGGTGTGGCAGAAAATGTCCCTAACTCTGCATCCGTTCCAAGTGCAGGAGAAGGATCTGTTTCATCTGCACAAAAAGGAGATTCCGGATAAGAAAAAATACCAATAGGAAGAGCAGTAATTAGCACATCTGAAGATGAGGTTACCGTATCCATCACACCACAAGCCAAACCAATTACAGTATTTGTAATTGTATAAGTGCCGGGTGATGATTCGCTGATATCAATAGTACCTGTGGCAGGATCTACTACTAATCCATCTGGTGTTGCAGTAAATTCTCCGATGATTGCCCCGGGAACCATTTCCGGTGTCGGATCCGAACTGCTTGTGCAATAACTTGCAATTCCAAAACCGGTTCCGGGCAACACAAAACTTGCACTTAGTCCAGCTTCTAAACTCCCGGCTCGAAAAAATACACCTGAGTCCCATACATGATCTGACTCATCAGCAATGGCAAATTTTAAATGATAAGTTTCTCCGGGAGTCACTACACTGATTGCCTCAAACACATCTGTAAACCCATCGTAATCTATGTAATAGGGATCAGTGAGGGCAACACCGGCAGAGGGATTATTATTGTAATAAGTAGCATAACTGCCGAGGTTTACATTATCAATTGAAACCGGAGATGTTGTTCCGGGTATCAATGCAATATTTACCGCTCCAATTATTCCGGGCCCGCTAATCCATAATGCAAACACATCATTTATTGATCCCACAAATTCATTGTATTCATCACTACCAAATGCATAATCAAATTTCACAGTATCACAATCGGGAATAAAATCTATTTCCAAAATACATCGGTCATAAGTGGTACCCACACCGGGTAAGGCTTCCAAATCAGCATCGCCGGTGGTACCATTACTATAACCGGTACTTCCGGAATTATTAGGACCTTCGGCATAAACCGCTTTTCCGGTTGTAAGAATAAAACCGCTGTCAATACCGAGGTTACAATCAATACATTCAAATTTCCCATAAGCCTGAGCTGTACAATCTTTTGTAGCATCTACAATTGTTACACCGCCACCCGAAAGCATTTCTGCTAATTCCATTGCAGTATATCCCGTAGTTACATCTAACTGCGCATAGATAATTTGCACAGAAAAAAATAGTAGAAGTAAAGAGGAGTAATAATATTTCATTTTCAACTGTGTATTGTAATAGTTAAAGATATAATAAAAAGTGTTGAAAAAAACATATTTAAATCACCCAAAAAATATGATTATAAATAGCTGAGTAAATTAGCACTACATTAATTTTTAATAATACAATTTAAAATGAAAAAAATTATCTATACAAAGTCAGCACCTGAGCCCATTGGACCTTATAGTCAAGCTACACAAGCAGCAGGGTTTATTTTTGTTTCCGGACAAATAGCAATTGATCCTGCAACAGGTGATTTGTTGCAAACAAATGATATAGCAGAGGAAACAGAAATGGTTTTAAAAAATTTAAAATCAATTATAGAATCAGCGGGATATAACATGCAACATATTTTAAAGTGCTCAATTTTTTTAAAAAATATGCAGCAGTTTGCAGAAGTGAATAAAGTGTATGGAAAATATTTTAATGAAGAACCTCCGGCACGAGAAACTGTGGAAGTGAGCGCATTACCCAAAGGGGTAAATGTAGAAATTAGTGCGATAGCTTATTCAATGGACAATTGACAGTGGACAATTGACAATGAAAAAAACTCATCATTAATTAAATGGCTATTGGCAGTTAGCAATTGGCTGTTAGCAAAATACATAGACTATTGACTTTAACAATGGACAATTGACAGTGGATAATTGACAATGAAAAAAAACTCATCACTCATCACTGATTATTCATCACTCATCACTGCTTTTTCTCACCATTCACCATTCACTATTCACTATTCACTATTCACTATTCACCATTCACTATTCACTATTCACTATTCACCATTCACTATTCACCATTCACCATTCACTTTTCACCATTCACTTTTATATTGATGATATAAACTCCAACAAGTATGAGCAGCATGCCGCCAATGTTTTGTATCGTAATTAATTCTCCATCTAATACACCAAGTAAAACAGCAACTACTGGAATAAGATAAGTAACCAATGTGCCGAACAGTGAATCTGTTTTTTGAATCAACCAATAAAAAACTATTGAAGCTACTACAGTTCCGAATAAGGAAAGTGCAAGTATTGCAGTAGTACTTTCATTAAAATTTTCCATATTAGATTTATTCCAGAACTCTGTGGTTAGTAAATAAATGCTTGCAGGAATTCCAATAAAAGCAAACCCCATTGCTCCCATTACAAGTGGATGCGCATGTTGCAAATAACGCTTTACAATATTTGCACTTGTGGCATACGATAGTGTTGCAAGCATCACTGGTAAAGCATATATAAAACCTATATCGCCTCCACCGGAACTATCAAAGGATACTAAAATTATTGCACCGATAAGTGCAACTGTTAAACCCATCATTTTATATTTCTGAAATGTCATTCCAAAAAACCAAACGCCAAGAATAAAAGTAAAAGCGGGAGTCATAGAATTCAGTACTCCTGCGATGCCACTTTCCAAATGAGTTTGAGCGTAAGTAAAACAAAAGGCAGGTAATCCACTTCCAAAAAAACCGGTCATGAAGTAAAATTTTATTTCACTGCGTTTGATTTTTTTATAATGAAAAAATAGAATAGGAAGTGTTGCGATAAAAGATGTAGTAATTCGCATGGCAGCTACTTCATCCCAGGAAAATGTTTTCAATCCAATCTTCATTAATAAAAATGAAAATCCCCAAACAACAGAAAGTGCAATAAGAATAATCCAGTTCTTCCGTGTGTAATGATTCACATAATAAAATTAGAAATTGTTATTATTCACTAAACAGATTGCGATAGCATGTTATTCCTCGCTTTCCTTTTCCATTTGCTGTTCCCATAGCCAGGCAGATTGCATCATGTCCTTAATACTGCGGGTACAATTCCAGCCCAATTCACTTTGTGCTTTTTTATTATCCGCATAAATAGCAATTACATCACCTGCTCTTTTTTCTGCTATTTCATAATTTAATGGGACCTGATTAATTTCAGTAAATGCATTTACCAATTGCAAAACACTCACACCATTTCCTGAGCCCAGATTAAATATTTCGCAGTTAGAATTATTTTTATTTTCAATTAAAAATTGTAATGCTTTTGTATGCGCATCTGCAATATCCATTACATGAATATAATCACGCACACAAGAGCCATCTGCGGTGGGATAATCATCGCCAAAAATTAAAAATTTATCTTGCTTACCAATTGCAGTTCTTGTAATTGCAGGAACCACATTAGAAGGAACACCCCAGGGAATTTCACCAATCATTCCACTTTCATGTGCGCCCACAGGATTAAAATAGCGCAATAAAATAAATTTTCTTTCTGCAGTTTTTACAGCATGATCTTTAATGATTTGTTCTGAAAATAATTTTGTCCAGCCATAAGGAGATTCCGGCGGCATGAGTTCTGTCAATTCATCAACAGGAAGTGAAGATGCATTTCCATACACAGAACAAGAAGAAGAAAATACAAAATCTTTTACATCAAATTCATCGCAAATCCGCAACATATTTATCAATGCATTAATATTATTATCGTAATAAATTAATGGCTTATCTACTGACTCTCCAACAGATTTAAATGCAGCAAAATGAATGATGCCCTGAATGTCGCCATGCTCTTCAAAAATTGACCGTAACTTATTTAAATCACGACAATCCACCCGATAATTTTGAAATGATTTGCCGGTAATATTTTTTATGCGTTCAGGAACATCTGTGCGAGATCTTGAAAAATTATCAATGGAGATAACTTCAAATCCTTTGTTCAATAAATCAATTGCAGTATGCGAACCGATATAACCACATCCACCGGTAATTAAAACTTTATAAGGTGTTTCCATCTGATTAACTAATAACTTTTAATAAATAACTTCCATAACCACTTTTAACAAGAGGTTGTGCAATTTTTTCTAATTGTGCTGCATCAATAAACTTTTTGCGGTAGGCTACTTCTTCAATACAACCAATATTCCATCCCTGTCTTTGTTCAATTACCTGAATAAATTGTGATGCCGCCATCAGTGAATCGAAAGTACCAGTATCAAACCATGCAGTGCCACGAGGTAACACACTTACTTTTAATTTCCCTTGTTGTAAATATTCTTTATTTACATCTGTAATTTCATATTCACCTCTCGGACTTGGTCTCAAATTTTTTGCAATATGCACTACATCATTATCATAAAAATATAAACCCGGAACTGCATATTTTGATTTTGGCTTTTCGGGTTTTTCTTCAATAGAAATTACCTTATTGTTTGCATCAAATTCTACAACACCATATCGCTCCGGATCGCTTACATGATATGCATAAATAATTCCGCCATCCGGATTATTATTTTCTGCAAGTAACTCACCTAAGCCTGCACCATAAAAAATATTATCACCTAATACCAAAGCCACTTTATCATTGCCGATAAAATCTGCACCTAAAGTAAATGCTTGTGCAAGGCCATCCGGACTTGGTTGTTCTTTGTAAGAAAAACTACATCCGAGACGAGATCCATCACCCAATAATTTTTCAAAACCGGGAAGGTCATGAGGAGTAGAAATTATTAATATATCTTTTATTCCCGCCATCATTAAAGTAGAGAGCGGATAATAAATCATTGGCTTATCATAAATGGGCATCAGTTGTTTACTGATAGCGAGTGTAATGGGATGTAATCGTGTACCAGAGCCACCTGCGAGAATTATTCCTTTCAAAATATAAAAATTTTAGCGCAAAGATAATCAAACACCTTGCAGTAAAATATATTTCAATTTATGAGCGGAGTAGTGTTGCGCTTGCGTGAATAAAACAGAATTGCAACTATGAAAAAAGTACATATAAAAGCAACAGATTGATGCAATACTCCAAGTGTAATAGGAATGCCGCCACTGCCTTCTAATAAAGTGCAAACTCCCAATAAAAATTGAATGCAAATAAATATTCCCAATGCGTAAGTTAATCTGCGCAATAATATATTTTCTTGTTTCCTGAATCTGATTACAAATGTGATAATAGATATAAAAACAATTGCGGCCAATGTGCGATGAATGAAATTTATAGCGATGGTATTTTCAAATATATTTCTCACTAAACCTGTATGATTATTCAATCCATCAGGAATAAATTTTCCTTCCATCAAAGGATAAGTGTTCATTATCATTCCTGCTTTTGTACCTGCCATAAATCCACCGAAAATAATTTGAGCTATCACTAATGCAAGTATGATTTTAATATTCTTATTGATGAGAAAATAATCAACGTTTACTTTTTTATTTGTAATACTTAAAGCGAGCCATTGCAAATAACAAAACACAAGTAATGCAAGCAGCAAATGCATAGTGAGGTTATAAGGACTTACCCATGGCATATCAATTAATCCACTGGCAACCATAATCCAACCCATTAATCCTTGCAAGCCACCCAATAAAAAAACAATCCATAATTTATTTTTCCATGTGCGATCAATTGTTTTTCTAATCCAAAACCAAATAAATGGAAATAAAAAAACCAACCCGATAAGTCGTGCCCAATTGCGATGTAAATATTCCCACCAAAAAATATTTTTAAATTCTGATAAAGTAAAATGTTGATTCACCAATTGATATTGCGGAAACTGTTTATACTGTTCAAACGCATCATTCCATTGCGCTGCATTTGTTGGTGGCACCGCACCCATAATTACACTCCATTCAGTAATAGATAAACCCGAACCGGTAAGGCGGGTAATACCTCCAATTAATACCTGAATAAATACCATAAATACACCCACCCACAACCAAATTTTTACTGCCCGCATAATTATATTCTTTTAGCCAAATAAAACTTCATATGCATTATTATAAAATAAAATTATTTATAAGGTACTGCTACCATTTTTATTTCATTCTTTCTACCATGATCTAATGCAATAGTAAGAGTAACAAATCCGGTTAATGAAGCTACACCACCTACAGCCATTAAGGGTACAGCAACTTCCTGACTGTCGTCGAATGCTGCAGATATCAATGCACCAAATCCGGCAAGAGCAACACCACCTAAAATCAAGCAGCTACCTACAGTAGCATTTTTATATACATGCAACATATTCTGATGATAGCCGCCAAAATCTTTTTCTTCAGGGAATTTTCCGATTGCGTTTGTAACACTTTCGGCACCCATATAAAATAAAGTACCAGTAGTATCCGTGAAATAATATTTATCTACAGATAGAAATAAAATATCTGTCTTTAATGAATTACCATTTTGAAATTGCAAAACATCTTTTCCCGGCTTGGGATTATGTTGTGCCTGAATAGTAAAAAAAGAAATCATGCAAATCGTAATTAATAAAATAAATTTCATACAGTGGTTTAATTGCTGCGAAGCTAAAAAGAAAAGAATTCTGAAATGCAGAATAAGATTTTATAAGAAAAATGGAGGAGAAAAATTTCAAGTAATTACCAACTGAGGTTCCGTAGCGGGTTCTACAAAATACATATCAATTTCACCAATGTTCTTTGCAGAAATTTTACCCCGATGACTACAGGAAAAACTATTTTTAATAATTGAATAGGTATATGAGGAAACATTTACTTTTCCCGGTTCACCGCTACTTTCCATGCGGCTTGCAATATTCACTGTGCTACCCCAGATATCGTATGCATACTTATTTAAACCAACCACACCTGCTACAACAGGGCCTGTATGAATACCTATACGTAAATCCCAACTTGGCAAACCTGCTAATGCTTTGTGTTTATTTTTTTCACGAATATATTCTCGTATTTCCAATGCTGCATGCACTATATCAAATGGATGAGAAGTGTTTATATCCGGAATTCCACCTGCACACATATAAGAATCACCAATTGTTTTTATTTTTTCAAGATGATATTTTTGAATTATTTTATCAAAGGCTACAAAAAATGCATTTAATTCTTCCACTAAATCATTTGGCGTCATACCTTGAGAAAGCATTGTAAATCCTTTAAAGTCAGTAAACAACACAGAAACACTTTCATAATAGCGAGGAGTAGCTTTTCCTTTTTCCTGCAATTCTTTAGCAACAGAAGTAGGCAAAATATTTAATAGCAATCCTTCAATTTGATCTTTTTGTGCATCCAGAATTTTATTCGTACGCACTTTATTTCTATATCCATAATACAGAATAAAAGCAATGATTACAATTAATGTCAATCCGATTAATGATGCGTTTTTTGCAAGCTCTTGTCTTTGAATAACCACATCCTGCAATTCTTTATCTTTCGTCAACAAATCAATTTCTGCTTCTTTCTTTTCAATTTCGAAATTGAATAACAATCCGGATAATTTTTTATCGGTTTCAATATTATAGATAGTATCTTTTATTCCCGAATACAATGTATTATAATCATATGCATTTTTAAAATCTGAAAGTGCAGAATAAGTGTTGGATAAGCCTTCATAAATATCTTTTAATTCATAAGTTGCTCCAATCTCCTGCGCAAGTGTTTCTGCTTTTTTATAATTAGAAAGGGATTGCTTGAAATTTTTCTGACCGGCATTGGTTGCTGCCAAGCCTTTCAGCGATTGCACCATATCTAATTTTGAATCCATTACCTGTGCAAGATCATACGCTTGAATATGGTATTGTAATGATCGGTCGTAATCTTTTTTCTTCAGATATAATTTGCCAATATCATTTAGTGTGTAAGGTAAATTTTCTGAACCTGTGTACGCATCTAACGATTGCATAAAATAACTGAGTGCAGTGGAATCATCTTGATAATATTCCATATACAATTCACCCAGATTTACGGTGACTGTACCAATAGCATCTTTATCATCCAAAGCAATACTTATAGGTAATGCTCTTTCATAATATTCTTTTGCAAGTGGTTTTGTATTGTCTTTATTATTGTAAAGTGCACCTATATTAATACAAGCAGTTGCAATGCGTAATTTATCATCTAATTCTTCTGCAAGTTTTAAAGCACGCAGATAATAATCCAATGCATTTACATCATCTCCCTGATTAAAATAAATACCGCCGATATTACTAAGCATATTTGCAACACCACTTTTGTCGCCTATAGAATCAAATACTATTAATGCCTTTTGCCATTGATCTAATGCTTCTACATAATCTCCTTTATAATAATTTGCAATACCCATTGATTTTAATGCGAGGGCTCTGCCTTTTTTAAATCCCAACTGTATTGATAAATTTCTTGCATTCTCCGCATTGGCTATTGCTGCACTTGGATCAACGCCATAATAATTAGAACTCAACTCAATTAATGTAAGTACCTTATTGGTATCCTCCGGCATAGATTTTAATACCGTTTTCAAACTATCAATTTCATCATCTTGTGCGAATGCATGTAATTGAAAAGTAAAAATTCCAATTACAAAAAATGTGAAATATAAAATGGTTTGTTTCATTGACAGTTTTAAAATTACTTAATTCAAAATATTTAAAAATAAAAAGGAGCGCCGTAGAAGCCCTCCTTTCTTATTATAGTTATTGCTTCACAATTTGAATTGTGGTTGGCTTATCATGATTTATAATTCTTACTACATACATTCCTTTGCTTAAACCGGACATATCCAATTGCACATAATCCGCTCCTTCCCCTAAATCATTTAATAATATCACTCTGTTACCAAGTGCATCAAATACTTCTAAATACGCATCATTACAAAGTGGCTGATTACTTAAAATTGTTAATGATTCAGAAACAGGATTTGGATAGAATCTATACTCCTGTACTTCGTCCATTTCTGCCATTCTTCCTACTTCATAACATGCACCAATATAGTCGCCATGCAAGATGTGAATTACAAATTCCCAAAAAGTGGTAATGGTAATTGTAGTTCCAAAGTGGCACATAAGAACGCTATTTTTAGTTACAGTTAAAGTGCCGTTTAAATATGTAACAGAATAATTTTCCGGGTTTGATAACACAATACCGGAAGCTACAATAGCATAAGTACCGGATGGACCTGTATATGCAGGACTGCTTGCATAATTAATATCAAGAACAACAGATGCATCATCACCATTTACAAAACCACTATATGTAGAAGTAAATAACGGTTCAGGATCATATTGATTAATAGTAATGTTATTTGCAGTTACAATTAATGATGCTGGAGTTACTGTTAGCAATCCGTTTAAATACACTGCATAATAATTCGCCGAATCAGTAAAGGTTACATCATCAATTACTACATCATATACTCCGGCATTTGCACCATCAATATCAGAACTCATTCCCGTATCATTTAATAAACTCAACTCTGGCATTTCGGCAATCACATTACTGTCAGCATCTTCATACACATAACCGTAAATAGAAGAAGCAACTGTTGAATCTGTAACAGTACCATAAACCGCTTCCGCAGTATCTGCTTTAAAATATAATGGAGCAGGAAGTATAGTAAGTGTTCCTAATCCATAAGTTATTTCAAAGTTGTTAGATAAGAAAGCAGCCGGCACTAAGATGTGATTACCCACTTCAAAACCTGTTATCAAATTTATTGGTGTGTAGCTGTATAATGTATCATCAGAATACACATCGTCTTCATCTATAATTACAACCGCATCATCGTTTGATCCTTCTGCAACTGTTTCACTATTTACTAAAGGTGAACCATTGATTAGCGCTTTTGCATTTACAACTGCATCACCATTTATCAATGCTTTTGCATTTATTAATGCTTTGGCATTTATCAGCGGACGAGCATTTGCTAACGTCGCATTTGCAGAATCTTCTTCATAACCAAATAATGATTCTAAAGCGATATCAATTACGTATGTAGTATCAATTTCCACATCACCGTTAATCAATGCTTTTGCATTAATTAAAGGCCGAGCATTTATAAGAGCCTTTGCACTTGTAAGGAAACTTAAATGTTCCAAATCAGAATTAATTAAAGGTCGTGCTCCCACTACATCAGATCCTTTTATATAAGCAACAGCATTCGCAATATTATCGGTATGCTCAGTTTCTAATTCAGTTAAAAATGCATTTGCTTCTACAAGTGGAATTAAAGAATCACTGTATTGATATTCAAAAGCAAACGCAGGAATTGCTTCGCCATAAATAATCGTATCATTTTTAGGAATAATATTCAATGGCATTTTATCAATCGCTAATAATCCATCTACCAAAAAGAAATTATATAGCTCAGCATATCCTGCATCAATACTATCAATTACCGGATGAATAAAATATAATCCCACATTTGAATTATTGTTAGCAGGTGTTTCAAAAGAGAGATAATCTAATCCTAAATCAGAAGCAGTTAAACCAAGCTCACTAATTAATGTAGTGTCTTTAATTATACTTACATCAAATGCAGGAATTGATTCACCAAAATTTTTACTCTTATCATTCGCTACAATAAATACATCTTCTTTTATTGGACTGTAGAAATAAATTGTATCAGATAATCCGCCATCATTTCCATTTAAAGACATGGGAGGAGTATATAAACTAATAGAAGGATTGCCGATGAATACCGGTATTGATGCAGTTAGCATACTATCATTTACATAGACAGTAAGAATAGTATCATCACGGAATATTACCACTGTATTTTCTGTGAGATAATTTCCTTCAATAATTATTTCAAATGGTTCTTCACCCGGAACAATACTATCATCAGGAATTGAAATTCCAGTAATTTCCGGAATAGGTGCGGCAAAAGTTTCCATAGCTGCATTTGCCTGAATAAATCCATAACCGGTGTTATAATCAAAGCCCGGAACATCCATATCAAGTGCAGTACTTCGCATTAATTCACGCACCTCTGCAGGTGTCATATTTACCATTTCATATTTTGCTTTTCCTTCCATTAATAAAGCAGCAACAGCAGCAGCATGTGGTGCAGCAGCAGAGGTACCATAGAAGTTAGGGAAGGCATCGCCATCTACGCTTGGCGCACCAAAATTTACAGTGGTATTTCCACCATTAGCAGCAGCAAAATCAGGTTTGTTTCTAACTACTCCATTTACCGGTGTTCCACCAACAGAAGAGAAGGATGCAATGGTTGGAGAAGTAACACCAAACTCAGGCGTATTTAAATAAAGTACTGCACCCACTGCAATAGCACCTTCTGCATTTGCCTGACCAACTAAAGTAGAGGTGTTAGAATTATATTCATTGATAATTATTTCACCACGGAATACAACATATTTAAATTGTACTGGATTATTTCCTGATGTATTTACTATTAAAATATTTGAAGACTGTATGGAATCCGGAACAGTAAAAGAAAGTACTTCTACAGGATCTCCATTTGTATTATCACGATTCAAACCAAATAGCGTATTGCCATTATCATAAGCAAGATAAATATCTAAATCATTTTGTGTTCCTGTATAAGTTTGACCAATAGAATAAATGGAATCAGACCATTGCAAAACAATTGTGTAAGTGCCTGGAGCAAATGTTACACTTTGAAAAATATCACCTCCACTAAAATCATGTGCATAGCCGGTTAATCCTGCCGGTGGTGCTACACCATTGAAAGTAGATTCATACGCTTTTGATCCAAAATTCCCGGCAGCAGAAAAATAAACAACACCATCATCCACTACTTCATCCACTGCTTGTGCAACAATACCATCTTGAAAAAATGGCTCGTAGATATACGTAATATCATCCACAATTATATCACAGCTATCATCTCTCAATGCTTTTATTCCCACTGAAAAATCTCCTGCAGAAATAAATCCAGTTCTGAAAGCTAATTCTGCTTTTGGGGCTATATCATGTATCAATTGCAACATTGCTCTTCCTTCATCTAAGCGCACACCAAAAGGATAATCTTTTAGCACATGTACAGGTGTTGGATAATCCGGATTTGCAATGCCGGGTAAATCTTTATTTGCAACATCTATTGCCGCAGGGTCTCCTGCAATTTTATTATAGCTATCGGATAACACACCAATTTTAATTCCGTCACCTTCCAAACCATAACCTGTTCTTACAAAATCCGAACGCATTGCTTTATCACCAAGTGTATAGGCAATTCCACTATTGGATAATGGTTGATATAATGGACGAGCATAATTAATAATCTCTGGAAGTTCATTTAATAACGGCAGGTGAGCAATAGGGAAAAGTCCTGTAATAATTAATTCATAATCGCCATTGTCAAGAATATTTGTTAATCCATATTCCGGTGTAGTCAATAAATTTATTACATCATCATAATGACCTGTATTATAAATTATTTCAATATAAATACTATCGCCAGAGAAGAAGAAAATATTTGATAATGGAGAAACATCACCTTCCGGATCCTCGGATAAAGAAAATAATTCAGAGCCGATAACATCTTCTGATTTTCCTCCCTCAGGTGCATTCACAATTGGGAAAATACATGGACCTTCTATTACAGAAACTGCATCTGTTAAACTGATACAACCAGTAATAGAATTTGTAACTGTGAGTACATAAGTGCCAACAGCATCCACTTCCGGATTTGGTGTATCAGCACCTGAAATAATATGTCCACCATCATTTGATTCCCATGCATAAGTTACATCCAGCATATCTGATGAACCATTAAGAGTTGCAATACTGTCAACGCAATTAATAGTTTTATCTGCACCTGCAAAAGCATGTGGCAATGCATTTATAATAAGATTAGTAGTAATCACTGAATCACAACCTGAAGCAGTTTCAAAAGAAGTAATATATGTATCAGTTGTTGTTGCTTCTAATCCGTCAGGAAGAATATAAATTTCACCCTCACAAATTGTTGCTTCCACTGTTGCGCTTGACTCAGAATACACAGTAACAGTTTGCACACATGTTACATCATTACCACATGCATCAATAGCTGTCCAAATAATTTCTGTTGTACCCAATGGGAAATTATAAGTAGTAGATTCCGATAAATTATTTGTGATTGTAATTGCACCTGCACAATTATCAGTTGCAGTTGCAGTACCAAAATTAATTGAGGCATTTGTTGCACCAGATTCAATACAAATATTAATGTTATCAGGACAAATAATTTCAGGATCAGTTTCATCAGCAACAACAGTAAAAGTTGCAGAACAAGTTGTAATTAAAGGAGCACAAGAACTAGTATAAGTGAACGTAACTGTTTTGATTCCACCACAAGCCAATGGAGCACCTGTACTGTTGTTTGTTAATTCAGCAGAACATCCACCCGATGCTGTTGTAGTTGCAAGCCAGGATGCATAAGCTGCATCTACTGCAGTTTGTGTTTGACATGATGCAATCGTTGTATCAGAAGCACAGTTTAATGCAACCAGAGTTGCCAATGAAGCACATCCATCACCGTTATCTTCATCAATTGAATTATTATAATTATAAAAAAGAGATGCACTTCTTGGCGAACGACTTCCACCAAGATTTTTTACTACACGTACACCAAATATTACTTTTGTTTTCACATCATAAATAGCAACACATACACTTGTAGGAGCAACGGTAACATTGCTGTAAACAATAGTAAATGTGCCCGTCTTATTGGGGTACGGTTCATCTAATCCATAAGGAAATAATACTCGTGGAGTTGTAGCATAAATTCCAATCACACCTGATGCAATTCCGATATCTGTATAATCTCCCGAAGGATAGGATGCTGCTGATGCAAAACCATCAATATCTGATGTAGCCATTTGACCTAAGAATTCATCCATCGCTGTTGTACTACCTGCACTTAGATTTCCACCGCTTGTCCAGGTATATGGATTGTCGGATGGTTGTGGTAAAATACCATCGCCATTTAAATCAGCAAATGTTGCAACACCAATTGCTTTATTTGATTTGATACTTGCAAATGACCAGTTAACTGTTAGCGTTAATTCCTGAGTTGCATCATTATAGCTTGCAACTACTCCGGTGGGATAACCACCATCTGCTTTCACTAAAAATTGAATGAATAAAAAAAGAATTACTAAAGAAAAGAGTTGAAGATTTTTAATCCTTAAACTTTTGCATACTGCATTGAAAAAGTGTTCCATAATAATTGGGTTTGGTTCTTGGTTCAAAAAAATTAAATGTGCTTGGTTTTTTGGATGTGAGATTGGAAAGCAGTATTCGAAATGTATTTCTACTTTTCATATACAAAATAGGACCCCACTGAAAAGATATAGTTATGATTAAGCAGACAAAAAATTGCTGAGGAAAGATTGCTATCAGAATGGTAGCAACAATAATTACAAGTAGAATAGAATTGAAATGAATCAACCCCATCCAATTGGTTGCCTTCATATTAGGTTCTTTAAATCGCCAATCAAAGCTAAACTATAATTAACAAAGTACAAATAAGAATGACAGGGTAAACAGGCATACTTGCTGCGTTTACTATTAATGAAAGATTAAAAAATATAATATGACATTTTACAGATAAGTGTGCATTGTATCCGTTAGCTTTCACCTCATCCCACTAAAAATCAGGTGCATATTTTATGTTAAGCAATAGGTTCGATACACCAATAACATTGCTTGCTAAGAAAATTGAATTAATTGTACTTTTAGCTTTCTATTACTATAGTGGGGTATAACGTTCTTTATTGCTAATTAACCCTAAAAACCAACAACCTGAAAATATGAAAAAAGTAATTGTAATAGGAGGCGGAGTTGCAGGGATGAGTGCGGCTCAGGAACTTGCAGAAAGAGGAATGCAAGTGGAAGTTTATGAACGCAATCCCTGGTATGCAGGAGGCAAAGCACGCAGTGTAAATGTCCCGGATACGAACTTGCTTCACCCTGATAAATATTTACCCGGCGAACATGGATTCCGTTTCTTTCCCGGCTTTTATAAACATATTACAGATTCCATGAAACGCATTCCATTCACCAACGAAAATGGAGAAAAGAATGCAAATGGCGTGTATGATAATCTTACGCAATTAGATAGAGTTATGATTGCCGAATACGGTAAGCTGCCTATTATTTCTATAGTAAACTTTCCGCATACCATTAGTGATTTCAAAGTATTATTTCATTCTGCTTTTGGCTCTAATACCGGATTAACCAAAGCAGATATTGAATTTTTCGCTGAAAGGGTATGGCAACTTATGACATCTTGCAGTGAACGTAGAATGAATGAGTACGAACGTTTAGGATGGTGGGAATATATGGATGCAGATGGGCACAGTGAAATTTATCAGCATTTATTAGTAGAAGGATTAACTCGCACTCTGGTGGCGGCAAAAGCAAAATTGGCTTCCACAAAAACAGGTGGAGATATTTTCATTCAGTTACTGTTCAATATTACTAATCCGCATATTAAAGCAGACCGTGTTTTAAATGGACCTACAAACGAAAAATTTATTTATCCATGGATGGCTTATTTAAAATCAATGCAGGTAGATTATCAGCTTGGTTGGGAATGCATAGATTTAAAAATTGAGAAGGATGTAATTACCGGAGTTGTTTTAAAACACCGACAATCACAAGAAGAAAAAACGGTTACAGGAGATTATTATTTATTAGCAACGCCAGTGGAAGTTGCTTCAAAATTATTTCAACGCAATCCGGCAATTATAAATGCCGATTCTACTTTGGCCGACATTGATAAACTTGCTCCCGATGTATCCTGGATGAACGGTATTCAATTCTATTTATCCGAAGATGTGAAAGTAAATCATGGTCATGTAATTTATTCCGACAGTCAATGGGCACTTACATCCATTTCGCAGATGCAGTTTTGGGGAAAATATGATTTGAATCAAAGAGGTAATGGAAAAGTAAAAGGGGTGTTAAGTGTAGATATTTCCGACTGGACAACAAAAGGATTTAATGGCATGACAGCGAATGAATGCACACAGGAACAAGTGAAAGATGAAGTGTGGAAACAACTGAAAGAAAGTTTGAATGTAGAAGGCAAAGAAATTTTAAAGGATGATATGCTGCTGTTTTGGTATTTAGATAAAGACATTCATAAAGTAGGATATGAAAAAGATGTAAACTTCGAACCGCTTTTAGTAAATCTTGTGAATACATGGTCCTTACGTCCGCAGGCATACACACAAATTTCCAATCTGTTTCTTGCTGCTGATTATGTAAAAACATATACCGATTTGGCAACAATGGAAGGCGCTAACGAAGCAGCTCGCCGTGCAGTAAATAGTATTATGGATGCAACAGGTGAGAAATACAAAATTGCTGAAGTATGGAATTTACATGAACCGATATTATTGAGTTATTATAAATGGCTCGACAAGCGCAGATATAAAAAAGGTATGCCATGGAAAATCCATGTACCATGGTTTGCACGAGTGTTGAATTTTATTTTTAAGTTCATTTATAAACACTAATAATTTAAACCTGAAAAAAAATTTAAATGACAATTTGGGAATATGTGAAAGAGCCACATCCATGGTTCGATACCACGAATTACACGCCACTTCAAATAGCATTATTTTTTACCGGTGCTATGCTTTGGATTGTTGCTTACATTGAAATTATTCGCATGGCATGGAAACACAAAACGGTGATAATTCCTGCTGTTGCCGTTGTTTGTAATTGGGGTAATGAAATTGGTGGCGCATTTTTTTGGGTGCCGGATATGGGCAAGGCATTAGTGCTTGCCTATTGGGGATGGTTTCTATTAGATATTTTTATTGTGTACAAAACATTTCAATACGGCTACAAACAATTCACTACTGATTTTTTTAAAAATAATCTCCGCTTATTATTGGTAATGGGTTTAATGGCGAGTATTCCTTTATCCAGTTTTTTTATGGTGCAATACGATCTGCCTATGGGTGTTATTGATGCCTACATTGTAAATGTGGTGATGTCAGTTTCATTTTTAAGTTTACTTTTTGTACCCAACTTCCCTGAACATTCTGTTGTATTGGCTTGGGCAAAGTTTTTAGGTACCGGCTGTATCAGTATTATGTTTCAATCCAAGTATCCGGAAAATCATTTTCTTACTGTAGCATATTTTACTGTAGCTGCTTTCGATATTCTATTTATTATCTTGATGTATAAAAAAAGAAAACGCATGGCTTTAGTATGAAAATTTCACAACTGATAAAATATTTTTTTCCTGAAAATTTAATTGAGGATCAGGATATAATTCGTAAACATGGATTGTTTATCAGTATAAATTTTATTACCGCAATCTTCGGTTTGTTATATGGCGTATTAAGTTATTTCATACACTTTGAAGTAGGTGTTTATACAATGGCTTTTTCATTTCTCTTTTTTATTACTCTACCTTTTTTACTGCGTGCAGGAATTAAATTAAAGAAGCTGAGTTATGCATTTGGCTTTTATACAATTGCACTGAATGCAATTCTTGTTTACTATTCCGGTGGTTTATTTATCTCACCTGTAACTCCCTGGATTATTATTACTTCACCTATTATTTTAATTTTTACAGATCTTCCTTCAGCAATATTTTTTACTATACTTTGTGTATTGTATGTTTTGGTATTTACTTTTGAAAAAGTACAAATTGTAAATTTTCCATTTACTTACGATTCACAATATCACCTGATGTTTCTCACCATAGCATTAAGTGGTTTAGTGGTAATTCTTTTTATGGTGACAAATACATTTGAGCGCACAAAAAATAATGCACTTAACCGATTATTGGAAAAGCAAAAAGAATTAGAGAATGAAAAAGAAAGATCAGAAAATTTATTGCTGAATATTTTTCCTTCTGAAATTGCAGAAGAATTAAAATCCAACGGAAAAGCAGAAGCAAAACAGCATGAATTGGTAACTGTATTATTTGCAGATATTGTCAACTTCACTAAAATTGCAGAAAAACTTTCACCGACAGAATTGGTTGCTGAGTTAGATTATTGCTTCAGTAAATTTGATACGATTGTAAGCGAGCATCATTTAGAAAAAGTAAAAACAATTGGCGATGCATATATGGCGGCGGCAGGTGTGCCTGCAACAAATACGGCAACTGCAGAAGATGCTGTGCTAACCGGATTAGCAATGCAAAAATTTGCTCAGCAGCGCAAATTAGAAAAGTTAGCAATAGATGAATTTTATTTTGAATTTCGAGTTGGAATTCATACAGGACCTGTTGTAGCTGGTGTGGTGGGAAATAAAAAATTTGTGTATGACATTTGGGGAGATACAGTAAATCTTGCAGCCCGCATGCAGCAAGCAGGTGAAACAAGTAGAGTAAATATTTCGGAACACACACATCAGTTAGTGAAGCATAAATTTAATTGCAGTTCACGTGGAAAATTAGAAGCAAAGCACAAGGGTGTTTTGGAAATGTTTTTTGTAGATTCCAGATTGAGTAAACCTATGGCTTAGTTTCTTGTGCCGTTGCCTGATCAGCAGTCATCTGATTTATTTTGCGCAGACGAGAGCATAATATCTTTACAATACCTCTTATAATTTCCGGACGTGATTCAATTAATTCATAAAAGGCCTGTTGCTCAATTTTAAAAATTGTACAATCCGTATTTGCAAAGGCACTAGCCGATCTTGTTTCTGCATCCAATAAAGACAACTCACCAAATACATCATTTTCTTTCAGTATAGCAAGTATTACTTTTCCTTTTGTGATACGCACATTACCACGATGAATAATATACATTGCATCGCCAATATCTCCTTCCTTAAAAATTTCTGTATTCTCTTCGAACTCGATTTCTTCCAGCAGAGAAACTACATCTGCTAAAATATTTTCAGGTGTTTGCGAAAACACGTTGGTAGCTTTTAATATCAGTACTTTCTCCAGAAGCAGGAGTTTTCCTTTGCTGTTGTTTGATGTTGATTCTTTGTTGCTCATGATAATGCAAATATGGCGGTTTCTTTTAATACTGGATGCTGTGCTTTTGTATAGGGTAACACAATGTTCTTTTCTAAATGTAAACTATTCTTCTTTTCTGTATAAAGGGAGCAAGATTTTGTCCAGTCCAGATAACTGAATCTCCTGTTATTTAATACTCCTATCATTACATCTTCTATCTGATGCATCATAATGTTGTCAGGTAACTTAATACGACTCCAGCGATGCTGCAAATCTTCCGTTTCAAAGAGTAGTGAAAAGTGGCGTACATGATTTTTTGAAACATTCATTTCCAATAATTCGAATGCATTTGCCAATGTATGACTTTCATTAATATGAAATGCCAGCCGCACTTCTTCAATATGCTCTGTATTATAAATAAATGTAAACAGATTTAATACCGATTCACGAATAATGTCTAACTCAAGTTGTAAGGCATTCATTAAAATTATATACTTATCCTTTAAAGGTAAAATTGCATGTTGCATATGTAATGATTCATCGGCTTCCGCAAAATAACTTTCAATTAATTCTTCGGTTTTTGCAAGCATGTGTCCTTTTGCTTTATAATTGCAACGCCTTAATGCTTTTATAATTTTTTCCTTATATTCTTTTTTAGTATTCAATAATTCAATCAACAAATTCACCGCATCCACTCCTTTTATTCTACCACATAGCGCAATTAATTTTTCATTGGCAAAACTATCCGCAACATGCATATTTATACATTGCTGAATGTAGGGAAAAGATTTTTCCTTTGCATTTTGAAAAGCTTTAATCACTTCGGCAGTATGTGTAGGATATAATTGCACCAGCGATTCTAATAATTGCGGATGCGCATTTTCTCCGGCAGAATGAATTGCAACAACAGCTACGGAATTATCCGCATCATGCATCAGTGTAATCAATAAATTTCTACCTGAATCATGTACTGCATGCACTAAAGATTTAGCAGCATATTTTTTATTGTTGTAATCATTGCTTGATATATACTCTCGCAATTTTTCAATACTTCTTTTTTGTTGAAATTCATTATTAGAATGCACCAAATTAGCTACTACCACTTTTCGAATTTCTTCATCTGCATGATCCATGAGCTGTGTTACATGTTTGGTATTCGTACTGGTTTTAGAATATAATTCAGCGGCATGTTTGCGTAAATGCGACGAATAAGATTCATTTTCCAAAATGCGTAGCAATTCATTTTCAATGGAAGGGATTGCATTAAACTCTGCAAGTAATAATCCTTCTGCAATCACATTTTCATCGCTATGCGTCAGCGCCATTTTAATAATCGTTTCTACTTCCGGATGATCATTGCCACGCAACATGCGCAATAAATGCACAAGCTCCGTATGTGGTGCTGTTTTTATTTTAGATTTTATCAAACTCAAAGTTTCCGCAGTAACTAAATTAAATTCTCCGGGGTGATAGGTGCGGGCACTCAAATTATTAAACAGCGTAATAAAATATTGTTGGTTCACAGCAAACACCATCGCCATCCATCCAAGTGTTGGAATAATTACAGTAACTAGTATTAACTGCCAGTCAATTTTAATTTCAAAGCTCAACAAAGCAACTATGAAAGCACCAACCAGCAAATATGAAAATGGATCCATGATTCCTTTAATCACATTATGGGCACGCAATCTATCGTGCGCATGCAGGGGTTGAATAAGACTGAGGAAGACAGGTGTATTTACAGAGCTTCTGAATATTTCTATTATAATACAAGTGATACCCAAAGCATAAAAAACATAGGTTGTATTTTGATTTGATGAATGAATTAAAAAGATAGAAGCAATTAAACCCAGCAAAATAATTGGCGTTAATAACAGCGAAAGTTTTACTCCCAGATTTTCAACAATGCGACTGGTAAATATTAATCTGAAGAACAAAGAAAAAAATCTTGCCGTTGCAAGAAATATTGCAATGAATTGCGCAAGTTCCACATCATTATATCCCGCTTTTTTTACCTCACCATAAAATGCAAAGTTGAGCAATAAATCCACCATCATTGCAGTAAAAGATAAGATGGCAATAAACAGAATTAATTTATTTGCTGTAAACTTTTTAACCAGTGTTTTTACCTGACCTGTTGGCGCATGATGAATTGTTTGACCAACAACTCTTTGTATTTTACCTGACTTGCCAATGCTGATTAAAAATGGTATGGATAATAACATGGAAACCACACCTGCCAACATCAAATTTGAAATGCCTATATACACTACAAACAAAGAAGCCAATGTATAACCAATCAATTTTGCAGGAATTTCCCCTGCGCTGATTACACCAAATAATCGTTTGCTTTGCCGCACATTAAATAGCAGTGACGCAATTCCCCAAAATTCAAAATTGTTGTATAAGTACAATACATTAAACCATGCTACAGCCCAATAAAAATATGCTTCACTATGCGTACGCCCTTCAATAATCTGAAACACCAGCATACTTGCCGCCATAAATATTGTAGTGTATATACTGAGTTTCTCAGGAGATATGCGATGTTCGAATTTGGAATAGATAAAACCAAATATCCAAAGTAAAAATGCGGAGAGAATAAATACCCGCCATAATTCTGTTATAGGAAAATGATGCAGAAATTCTGCGTAGGTAGTTGTAAAAAAGAAAGCGAGTGCAATACCTTGAAAAAATTGTAACCAGAACAATCGCTTCACTAACCACACTTCCGCTTGTCTGACATTTAACAGTGTTAAAATTCTTTCAGTTGCCATTACTAATCTTGCCCCCCATTCTTATCACTTATATTTTTTTATTGTTATTTACTAAACCCAATATGCGTTTTGTATGCATTGATTTTCCAAGGTTATGCGAACTCTTCACTGAAGCAGTAAAATAGTGGTGCTTCTGTAAAAATTCTAATTGAATTTTATTCCATTCATCTCTGTCTTTAATCATTCCCAATTCATGTTGCTCTTTAAATAAAGTTTCAGAAACAGTTTCATAATCTGTTCCGCCGAGATAATATAAATCTGCATCACAAATAATTTGCTCTAATTCTGTAGCAGGAGATTGCGGCAAACGAGTAGATATTATCATACTGCAAATTATTTTTATTTGCTCTTCAGTTAATCCAAAATCAGGAAGTTCCGCTCGGGCAATTTCACAGCCACGCATTTCATGACCTTTATACACATCAATAAATCCTAAGTCGTGATACAGGCAGGCAACATGCAACAGAAACAGATCTTCTTTATCAGTAATACCCTCCATTTGTGCTATTAACAAAGCACTTTCCAACACATCTCTTGTATGATGCATACCGTGATAATATAAGCCTTCAGGAAGTTTTTCTTCCAGCTTTTTCCAAACATGTGCTTCTATGGAAGCTAAGTTTCGGGTTATCATAAGTTTGAATTGTATAGCTAAAGTATTTAATTCAAAGTTATAATGTGTGAATTTGTTTTGGAGTTAATAAGCTATCAGTGTCTGATCATCTCTTGCATTTTTTTTTGGCCTAATTTTTGAGCCCTATTATCTTCCTTTGATTCAACTTTACCTGCTTGACAGGAGGACAATCAAAAGCTTGTGCTAGTTGTTATAATAACTCAAAATTGTAGTGTTATAAAAATTTTTTCATTTAAATAACTATATGACTTTTTTAAATCTTCAATATAACTCCGAATTTCAAATCTGTGCGTCATTGCGAGGAAGGAACGCAGAGGATGACAAAGCAATCTCATGTTAAGGAAAATAATTTATCCCTCTATGAAAATTTCCGGTGGTATTAAAATGATTTCATTCTAATCAATATCTTTAATAATTATAAACCATTTCATATGACTAAATATTTACTGATTATCTCAATTGCCTTTGGATTACATGCATGTCAAAATCCGGAAACAATAATTACGGAATTAGATTATAATGCAGAAGAAAATGCCAGCATGAGTAGTGGCGTTTCTGTAACAGATGCAACTCCATTTAATAATTTGTTTACTCGCTATGGAAATGGATGGACTGGAGGTGATGCTACCTATTCTTGTTTGTTGCCGGACGGCAGAACAGTATGGATGTTTGGTGATTCATTTTTAGATACTGTGTATGCAGATAGAAGCAGACCCCCAAGTGGTTTAGTGCGCAATGTATTTATGATTCAAAAAGGAAAAAAATTCAGCACTTTGGTTTCAGGAAGTATTGACGAACCCGAAGCTTTCGTGAATACACCCGATCCGGATAATGCATGGTATTGGCCGGGAGATGCCACCGTGATTGACGATAATTTATTTGTGTTTATGGAATATTTTATTCGCACCGGAACCGGTGCCTGGGATTTTGAATATCAAAGAACTGATCTTGTAAAATTTAGTTTACCTGATATTTCTGAAGTATCACGCACCACTGTTTGGGAAGGTGGTGATGTAATTTTTGGCGCTGCAATTTTAGAATGGGAAGGATACATTTATATATATGGAGCCGAAACTTTTTCATTTACAAAATATGCACAAGTGGCTAGAGTACCTGCCGATGATATCTATGCAGATTGGGAATATTTCAATGGCGTTTCATGGCAAGATACTTTTCCCGAAGATGAAGGCAGATTAGTAAAAGCAAATGGTTTTCCGGTAGATGTATCTGCACAGTATTCTGTTGTGTATTACGATGGTAAATTTAATTTACTTACGCAAGAAGGTTTTCTCGGACCAAAAATTCATTCCTACTTCAGCACATCACCAACAGGACCGTGGAAGCAGAAAACATTAGTATATGAAACTCCGGATTTTGATGGTGATGTATGGACATATAATGCATTTATGCATCCGCAATTTATTAATCCATCTACAGGTGCAATACTAGTTTCGTATAATACTAATGCAGCTAATTTTTTCGATCTGTTTAGCAATGCAGATTATTACCGGCCTTATTTTATTTGGGTAAAATTTTTGTGAGATATAGTATAGGAAATCAGGAAATATTTATTTCATTAATAAATTTATATCAGTTATGATTTAAGTAGATTAGTACACAAACCATCCGATAGAAATAATTTCAATTAGTATTACAAAACACTGTATTGCAATAAAATTTATGTAGGATAAATCAATTGTATTTATTTTTTAATAAAAAATTAAATAAAAAAAATATTCAAATATTCTTTAGAATTAAAAAGAGGCTGAATCACTTTTGAAACAGCCTCTTTTCTTTTACTGATTAAACATATTTAAGATAATACAGCAAACCCCACTGCTTTTGGTCCGTACTGCGGAAAATATCCAGGCGAACTGTTTAGAATTACTCTGGTAGTAGCAATCATTCTTACTGTATAGCCGCAAGGATCAAGTTTCGCAGTGTCAAGCGACCAGGATGCATTTGCATCACCCATATCACCAATTGCATTGTATGGCCTGCTTTGAGGTGCAGGTGTTACACCATTGGTATGAGTGGTCGGTTGCAATTCCAAACTCCATCCACTAAAATATGCATGCACGGCTCTTACCCTTCCATCAATAAGTGATGCTGATTTATCATAACTATGACAGTCACCTCCAATAATAGCAAGATCAAGATCATAGGCAGGATTAACTGCAACACCTGCATCCGGATTAACGGTCATTGGTGTATTATTAATAATCATAGAAAATTCATCGGCTACTTGAATAGCGTTTGTTTCATCAGTGAAGAGCATCTTAATTGTATAGGTGCCATCTGTAAGTCCACCAGTGCTCCATCCTGCCAAGTAATTGGTTTCATTGTATAATTGGATAGCAGGATTTTGCTTGTAGGTGAACCAGCCGTCTGAAACAATTTGATTATCGGTGAATTCTAAGTTTGGATCGGGTGCAAAATCAATCATAGAAAATGTTTCATTGGTGGAAACTGTTGCATAGGTACTATCAGCTGCACCGTATTTTTTATACATAATCTTGTATTTAATTACTCCGTTAAAACCATTTCTATCAATGATTCCATGAAGACTTACCCATCCGCCCCAAGGACGATTATTTGATGCATTAGGTGAAGCACCGTTATAATTAAATAGATGGTGACTAGGATCTATATCATCTCTGTCCACATTGCCTACATAAGTGATAACTGCATCCACATTTGAACCCAAACCCGGTCTTATCTGTACAACTGCATCAACATAATTTCCATAATGATTTAACTGATTTGAATTTGTTGTACTCGGTAGAGACTGCCAGGATAATACCCCACGAATATGAATAATGTTTGGCGAGCTGCATGTTTTAAGTCGATGCGAAAAATCAACCGGTAGAGCAACATTATAATATAATCCGTCAGCAGGAATATTGGATATATCGTGAACATCAACACTTGCTGTACCGAGGTACTGACCATACACCCCATCATTATTCCAGTCGGCCCAAAATGCAACATATTCCTTTGATCCGGTACTGCAAAGGTCACCACCATAACCACCAGAATTTTTAACATGAATAACAGCACCAAGTGTATCCTGTGCCGTATTTAATCCTACGCAATATAATTCTTCATAATTCACATTTGCTTTTGTAACTGGTGCAAGAACAAAATCACTGATATCAGAAATACTGATGTCCAATGAACCTAACTTTTGTAAACTATAAGTAGTGGTCTTAGCAAATTTCATTTCCGATCCTATCTGTGAACCAATAGCCGAATAAAAAACTCTGTTCGGTTCAATTTTTAGTGCAGCATAATTTCTATGCAATACTTCAAGGGATGCAGGAACAGGTTTCGCAATTGGTATTTGAAATTCCATATCAATGGGTGGAAGTTTTTTAATTTCTGTAAGGTGGATAATATCTTCCCAGATAAAAAATTTCTTGCGGTCGAGCTGTATTGAGCGATCGAGTGTATTACCGTAATACGACTGTGTATTTGGATTAGTTGAAGGAATGGTGTTCCAGGAAAGCACTGCCCTTACAGTTGGCACAACAGCTTGATTGCAGCTCAAAAATTTTCTATGGCTTGCATCGTCAATATATAATTGCGACATATAAATTATGGGATGCTGTACACCGGGAGGAGCATCGCTGATGTCTGCAACTTTTGTGCTGGTATATCCCATGTTCTGCCAGCCATTGCCATCATTAAAGTCAATAAAAAAGCGTACATATTCTTTAGATGATGTTGAGCATAAGTTGCCACTATAACCCGACGTTTGCTTAATAGAAATAATCGCTTCAAGCCTTTCCGCCTGCGGATTATAACCCACACATGTCAGTTCTTCCCAATATGTAGTGTTAGTTGTAAGCCCTATCTGTATAAAGGGTGAAAGAAGAAATTTTTGTCGGGTGCCAACAAAGACATTCAGCTGTTCTTCGCTGAACTTCCCCGGAATTTTTAAATAATTCATAGATGGTGATTTTAAGTATTTAATTGAATGATTTTTAAAACCCCTTTTAGCTTTTTGGATTACTATCGTTAAAACAAAAATTATAATTAGGTCTTATTATTTGAGTATGATTTTATGTTTGAGCTTACATGAGTTATTCTATTTCTTCAACATTACACTACAGATGTCATCAGGCTAGTTTAATCGCTAAATTATTTCATCAATTTACTTTATATCAAATCAATGATTTCACAATCCTATAATTAAAAAAATAATAATTGTATTCTCAATAATTCTTTAAAGTTGACGAGACACCAACTGCGAGATACTTATTTTAAGTAATAAAACTATATAACACTTTAAGCAAATGCATTAATAATGTTTGGCAGATAAATTTGAGTTGGGTTAAAAAATGCTATTTCTTTTTTATATATGATTCGCATACAGTGTATTCTTTAACCTACCCAAGTTCTTTCTAGTAATTTAATTAATTCCGATTGTATATATTTTTTTATTAATTATGAATCAAATATATGTTTGGATAAATTTCCAGAATAGTATAAACACGACATTCTGGACTCATTTATAATTCTGAAAAAGAAGCTTCAGCTTCTGATATCTGAAAATGCATAAGCGATTCGATATTATTTTCTTTTAGCAAACCAGGATTAATTCCTGCAAAGAATTTAAAATCATGTATCATGTGCATTTGGTCGTAATAACCACAATTATGAGCAATAGCAGTCCAACTGCATTTTGGAAAATATTCTTTGTACTGATAAGCCCGGGTGAAACGAATTATCCGACTATATAATTTAGGACTTAGCCCTATTCGTTCCAGGCTTATACGTTCTAATTGACGCACACATAAGCACGATAAAGAAGCGAGTTTTTCTACCGATAAATTTCCACCAGAATTTATCAGGTCAGATATTGCCGCATCAAAAGGTAAAAGCGGTTTTAATTTCCATAACTTACTCAATAGATATTGTTGAATAATAATATTTTTTTGATTATTTGAATTTGCATTTCCAAGTTGCTCAATTAATCCATTCACTTCCTTTCCTAACAAAAGACTACCATCAAAATCACGATCTATCATTTCATGCTGTGGTATGCCTGTTAATCTAAACATACCAGAAGGTTTTAATACTGCACTCACACAAAAGTGGATTTGGCCAAAGTTCAATTCAACTGGTTTTAATTGCTGCCCCACAATTATTGATCTGGGACGAAGAGAGTATTGACTATTTTCCTTTTTTACCTGAATCTGGTCGGCGAGGTGGAAGCACAAAAATCTTTCATAAGTAGGGACGAAGGTAGAGATGGAGGAAATGTTTCTTTCACAATCGAAATCAAAATTTGAAATAATTATAGCTTCTACATAATTCTGCAATAATGGATGTGGTTGAAAAAAAACAGGTAACATAACAGTACATTAAAGTTTCTTTAAATTTAACTATGTGTATGTTCAAGTAATAAGTTTAAATTTTTCAGTGAGTAATATTTCAAATGCTCATCCTATAAAAGTAACGATTGCATTGCAATTATTAGAAGAATTTAAAAATTCAATTGGTATTGACATAAACTGTATTTATTTGAAATTTTCTTTTGCATCATCATTCCTCGCAGCAGCCTAAATAGCCCATGATATTTTTTATTTGGGGGGATAATATTCTCTTGCCGCTAAACCTATTCTCACTCACTACGCTCCAATTTTTTCTTGATGTTATCATCCCAGATTGTGGGGGTGAAAAATTGGTGCTATTCGTTAAAAAGATACACTCTTAATATTGATTTAAAGGAGAATTTAAGTGTGAAGGTTTTTCCTTTCATATAATTATTTATAGAGATAAGAACCCTGCGGAAATAAAAATAACGTGTAGTATCATACCCATTTAATCTATGTTTGCGTAATATTATACAAGTTATGGCAAAATCAATTATTCTTCCTTCCGTCAAAAAAGTATTAATTAAGCTGGGTGAAAATATTCGTTTAGCACGTTTACGTCGCAAATTAAATGCAGCTCAAGTTGCGGAGCGAGCCAACATTAGTCGCAAGACATTGTGGGCTGTTGAAACCGGTTCGCCCGGCGTTGCTATGGGTACTTATGCGCAAGTGCTTTTTGTGTTAGGTCTTGAAAAAGATTTGCTATTAATTGCTGAAGATGATACGTTGGGAAGAAAACTTCAGGATGCAGGATTAACAGTAAAAGAAAGAGCGCCTAAGAAAAAGAAATCACTTTAAGAAATGACAAAAGCACAAAAAGAAATACTGGTGTATGCGCATTGGAAAGGCATGGTAAAACCCATGCAGATGGGAATACTTAATGCTACTTCAATGAAGGGTAAAGAAACCTTTTCATTTAAATTTACTGAGTCATGGATCAGTTCTGGATATTCACAAATGATAGATCCTGATTTGCAATTATTTTCAGGTGCATTTTATCCGGCAAATGAAAAATCAAACTTTGGAATATTCTTAGATTCATGTCCTGACAGATGGGGAAGAGTTTTAATGCAACGACATGAATCTGCACTTGCGAAGTTGGAAGGTCGCAACGCTAAAAAATTATTGGAATCTGATTTTTTAATGGGTGTGTTTGACCAACATAGAATGGGTGCATTGCGGTTTAAGATAGATGAGATGGGGCCGTTTTTAAATGATAATAAAAATATGGCTTCACCTCCATGGACTTCATTACAAACATTAGAACAAGCGAGTTTAAAATTTGAAGATGAAAAAGTGGATGACCCGCAGTATTTGAAATGGATAAATCTCTTAATAGCGCCGGGTTCTTCCTTGGGTGGTGCAAGGCCAAAGGCAAGTGTAGTGGATGCAAAAAATAATTTATGGATTGCAAAATTCCCAAGTAAGTCAGATGAGAAAGATATTGCTGTCTGGGAAATGCTAACAAATGATTTGGCGGTAAAAGCAGGATTGAATATGGCGGAAGGAAGAATACAAAAGTTCAAAAATAAATATCATACTTACTTAACTAAAAGATTTGATAGAAACGCAAAAGGTGAAAGAATTCATTTTGCATCTGCAATGACCTTACTAGGATATAGTGATGGTGCGGGATCAGAGGGTGCCAGTTATTTGGATTTAGTAGAATTTATTTCAAAAAATGGAGCTAATATTGAAACGGACCTGGAAGAATTATGGCGAAGAATTGTATTTAGTATTTGTGTAAAAAACACCGACGATCATTTAAGAAATCATGGATTTCTACTCACGGATAAAGGGTGGATATTGTCACCAGCGTATGATATTAATCCAAACGAATTTGGAACAGGTTTAAGTGTGAATATTTATGAAAACGATAATGCACTTGATATAGATTTAGCATTAGAAGTTGCGCCATATTTCCGATTAAATAATTCAACCACACAACAAATAATTAAAAAGATACATGCCTCTGTGAAGACATGGAGAAAGCTATCATCGAAATACGGAATTACACGTACCGAACAAGAAAGAATGGCGAGTGCGTTTGAATAAGAAATTGTTAAAAATTATTCATGGTGAGAATTGAAATAAAGACTTAATCTCAACTTGAATGGCGGCGGGTTGGGACACCAATTGATAGAAAAAAAGTTGTGATTTAAATTTACTCATAAATATTTTTTCTATGTCCTAAGTCAATAACATCTACCAAAAGAGTTGAATCGAATATTTCATAAATAATTCTGTAATCATTAACTCTAATCCGATATCCTTCTCTTCCTTTTAATTTTTTGCAACCTTTAGGCCGTGGATTATTTGCAAGATTGTAAATGGCTTCTTTAATATTGGTGTAATACGGTTCATTTACTTTTTCCAGAATTTTAATTGCTTGTTTCTTAATGGTTACAGTGTAAGCCATTATTTTTCTTTACGTTTTTCTTCAATTATTTTAAACGCATCCTCAATGGGTATTGAAGGTTCATTGGATTCTTTAGACTCATCATAAAGTTTTATATCTTCCAACTCTTCCAATTCTTCTAAAATGGCTTTAAAATCATTAAGCGGAAGTACAACGGAAATCTTTTTACCTGTGCTATCTGTAATATATTGCGGAGTTATTGTAAGCATGTCATTAAGTTATAAAATCAAAATTAATTTCTTTACCAGACAAAACAAATTAAAGGTTGGCAGATGTAGAGTTCACTGAAATTATAGAAAGTATTACCTTCTCCATACGTTTCTGCATCACTCTCTTTTCCATTAAACCCAAACCTGTACTCACTTCCAGCGCTCCAATTTCTTCCCGGCGTTAACATCCCAAAGGGATTGTGATGTAATGCTTTAATGTTTATTACTATTTTCAATTAATAAAAATAATGAAATACAATATTTGCGGGGATATTCTTATTTAATTTTTTTGTTTTGAATCTTGTTAGAATAAAATAAATAAAAAATTCTACTGATTATAATGCTGATAGGATTTGTATTATCTTCTCGTTAAGTATTAAAGAATCACTTAAAGGAATTTTACCAACCTTAGATTCCACATCTATTTTTTCTGCAAAATCATCAAAATAAACACCTCCAAGAAAACCACTATCTTTACTAATTACCATTAATTGATACTCATTGGATTCAACTCCATCTATTCTAAATCTATTAATCATCAAAAAATAATTTATGCTATTAAAAGAATGAATATTAATTATATTATAATTATTTGTTTCTACTAATTCATGTTTTTTACCAAAATCAAAATATTTTTGAAAATTCTCCTTTGTTCCTATATACAAAGCATCATCTTTCCAATAACACTGTACTGTTTTAACTGTTTCATAAGATAAAATTTTTACATTAAATTCATAAAGTATTTTGCTATTCCAAATTTCTCCATAATTTGCTATACTATACCAGTTATTTTCATCGAAAACAACTTTTTCCTTTATATTCTTAAAAAATGACCTTTCAGTATTAGATTCACAGGAAAATAAAGCTGCCATAAAGATTAAACTCAAGAATAATTTATTTTTCAAGATATTCACCGACATTTTTAATTGCTTTATTTGCTTGATTAATATATGTTTTATGAGGCGTTCCTTCTTTTGCATCTTCTGGTTTTGGACTATAATGGCTATAATTACCATGATAATTATAGTGTTCTTGTTTCTCTGACTTCTCATGTGGAGTTCCATCCTCTGATACTGTAGGATTTATTTTAGGTTCAATATGAGCCTTAATTTCATGATATATAGTTTGGCTCAAATCTAAAGGATTTCCATCTTTCGCCTCTTGATAACCTCTACTATTAGTATTTATAACAATAACAGAGATTTCATTTCCTTTTCGTTTTGAAGCCGAAAAATCAATCCCATCAAGTGGTAATAAGTCATCAATTTTTTCATATTTATTACGAATAAGCTTACCATCTTCTGAAATATTAGCCGCAGATAAATGAGTTGTATAGGCTTGACGTGATGTGTTTTTTGAACCATTTGAACTTTCTATAGCACGGTAAACAAAATAAACATCCCTTTGCTTAATTGTTCCTTCAGTACTCCAAATGACCTTCATTATTTCAACTCCCACATCTGTAGCTTGCATAATAAATAAAGCATTTCTACCCTCCTTGCTTTTTAATAAATCACCATAGTAAAATTCTTCTAGTCCATCCAAATCAATCGCTACTATCGGTTTATTCCCGGCAAACTGATAAGGTGTATACCAAGGGTAAGATTGTGTTAATGGATCAACACTTAAAAACTTTCCAAACCGTGAATTATATATCCTAAAACCATAATCATAAATATTTCCTTCTCCATAAGTTTCTGCATCACTCTCTTTGCCGTTAAAACCAAACCTGTACTCACTTCCAGCGCTCCAATTTCTCCCCGGCGTTAACATCCCGAAGCCATGATGATGTGAGGGTGAAAAATTGGAGAGGTACATTTTATAAATGTTAAGTTTGATTTGGGATTTTTTCAATTTAATTAATAGCTGAATGATAGCTAATTTAAGTCAACACAAACAGACATCCGAGTAGAATCCCGTTTGGATTTTTCAATTACTCGAATGGAGTTTTTAATTAAATGCGCATAATCTTTAATTTCATTTAATACAGAATCTTGAGGTGCTGCGCCTATAATATTTATCTTGGCGTAAGTATCATTTAATAAACAAATTAGATCCATATGGTAAAACATTGTATCTGGTTTACCATAAAGGGTTCTATACTCAGTTAAAATAAATTTGTAGCCATTTATATATTCAAACTTATTTTGAAAAAAATAAATTGAATTATAATTAAATTTATAGTCGGTTTCAATATCTTGTAAAATATAAATACTATCTCTAAACTTTTTAACATATTCCTTATACAACCAATCATTAAATCGAATATATATAAAACCCATATTTAATGTAGTATCAAATAAATTACATCTTTCAGAGGTGTAATTAGACTCATTTAGAGGAAAGAATTTAGGCTTTTTATCATTCTCAATATCTTTAAAACTATCTGGCAATTCAAACTGTAACACCAAATATTCTTTCCCCAATGAATCTATTTTTTTATTATCTCTTCCATTATTTTTTAAGTTTTCTTGGCAGGAAATATTACATGCAAAAATTAGAGTAAAAATTGCCCATACTTTATATTTTAAAAAGTGCATATAATTTAATCTTGTGATACCGATTTATTCTTATCATAGTTGTCTGTTGGTTCAAATCCGGAGAACTTTTCTCTATATCTCGGTCTTAAATCTTTTGTATACCCAGAATTCATCCAATCCTCTGCGGAATCATAGCCTTCAATGGATCTGTTTATTAATCCCGGCGTACTATAATTATTTCCCATTAGTCTGGGACCACTTACCATTATAGAATAAGAATTAGGTATGTCCACATTTCGACTATTTAAAGAATTTAAATCATTAGGGTTGATAGGTATAGTTACATCCATCACGTCTGAATAGCCTACATTATGTCCCAATCCGTGAGAAATTAAATATACCCCGGCAGTAACAACTGGATTTGCTGTAGACTCTTCACCAACAGAATTTCTCTTATCTACTAAAGCATCGGAAGATATGCCTACTACCTGACCAAATTTAGGATTAGAGGATGAATGACCTTGTCCAACAGATTCACTTATTTCAGGTGAATTATATGAACCCCAGTTTGCATCCCAAAGGTCAGAATTTTCACTATTTGCAACATTCCTTTCTGCAAATTTACTTACATCATTTGCTGACCCAATTGCAACCACCGCATCACTCATATCTAAATACTTCCCATCAAATTCACCATGTTTTGTTTGATCATATTCCACCACTTGAACATTTAAGTTCAACGCTTGTGTTAGGAATACTTGTGTTTGATATATTATTTGTTCTTTCTGAGTTGTGGTTAACTGCCCTTCACTTGAAGGTAGGAAAACGACATAAATGAAATTCTCCCTTCCATCTACGTCTACAATAAGGACGGGATTGTTACCAAAGCCTGAATACGGACTTAAGTTAGGATACTTTCTTTGAAGAGGATCTACACTCATCCACCTCCCCAACCTTGCATCATAAATCCTTGCTCCAAAGTCATAAGCATTTCCTTCCCCATAGGTTTCCGCATCACTCTCTTTCCCGTTAAACCCAAACCTGTATTCACTTCCAGCGCTCCATTGCCGTCCTGGGATTAACATCCCGAAGGGATAGGACGGTGAGGTTGAAATATGGGATGGAGTCATTTTAGGTATATGTTTAAGATAAGTATATTTTAGTGGTAGTGATTAAAGCCAAAATAATTTTTTTCTTGATCTTCACTTAGCGATAAATTTTAAATTCATTAATAATTGTAAATCCACATACCATTCTTTTTTGGTTGATAAAAATGAAATGTATCGGCAACAAAATATATATCATCATAGGAATATCCAGAATCAATTAGAATCTCATTATAGCCGGTATATTGTCCCTGGAAAGAAACTGTATCATTCAATGAAATTTTTTCTCCACTTATTTCAGCTGAGCCATAACAATCATAAATTATTAATGTCAAATTGAACCCATTTTCAGATCCAATCATATTGATTGTATCAGGTAAATTGCAAGGGGCCCATATATATCCAGTTTCTTCATAAAAAATGAGAATATTGCATTTGCAACTTTCATTTTTGAATTATATTTAAAGTTTGTGATAAGAAAAATATTACAAAATAAAATATCATAAAATTACTCTTTGGGTGTTACGTTAAAATTGATTTTTACTCCAAACTTATAATTCTCATTTTCAAGGTTTTGACTATTAACTACATCATTTGAAATTGATGTATTTATTTTGGTAACAGGATATTGTTCAAATAAATATTTTGTTAATGACGACTCAAAATTTTCCTTCAATTCTTTATCACTAAAAGTGATATCAATTGATACAACATTTACCCAATTCTTATTTGCCTCTCTAATTGATGGGATCGTTGTTTCATTTAACCCTGCCGCAATTAAATCTAAATTAAATTCATTGGCTGAACCATCTGTTAAAAAAAGTAGTCCTTGATCATAGTCTAACTTATTTGTTAGTCTATAGGTATTAGTCCTAATACCTATTAATTGTTGATTGCTCCCATATGGCAGAGTAAACATTGAATTTTTGCCTGAGCCACTTCTATAAGTTTTTTCATTTAAAATACTTTTTTCTCGATTCGATAGGTCATTTTTGCCACTCTCAGAAAATACTTCAGGTGAAAATCGATCTATTACTAGAACTTGGTAAATTGAATAATTAATTGAAGGTTTCGCAACAATGTTTCTAATTTGTAAATTTTGTTCAATATAATCCTCATTAACTGCACGAATAATAGTGGTTTTAGTAAGCGAACCTTCATAATAGTCATTAATAATTATGTATTTTTCTAAGCCCTCAAGCTCAATTGCATCAATAACTCTGTTTTCACTAAATGCATAAGGAGAATTATAGGCAAACTGTGGGGCTAATGGATCAACACTTAAAAACCTTCCTAATCTTGGGTCGTGTAATCGATATTCAAATGCATAGCTATTATTATCACCATATATTTCACCATCTGATTCTTCCCCTCCAAACCCAAACCTATACTCACTTCCGCTGCTCCAATTTCTTCCTGGCGTTAACATCCCAAAGGGATAGTAATCCTGAGCTTGTAAAACATCAGCTTCATAATACTTTATTAGTCCGGTAGTACCTTGCTCTGTACCAAATCTCCTGTCTGTAATTACAGTTAATACATTACCCAAATGATTATTTAATTCATATCTCTTTTTCCCAAGATTTCTTTGTGAATGTCCGTCTGAAGTTATAGTGGTTGACATATCCAATTCCTCAACCATTATTCCTAATCTACTGGAACCATAAATGTGTAGCTCACTTAAAGTTATAATATCATCGGTTGCATCATCTATTCTTGAATAAGTGGAAAGCACATTACCCTGTGCATCCCTCACATAATAGGTGTATATTAATGTACTACCATCATCTACCAATTTCATTATTCGATTTCCCATCGGGTCATAAGCAAATGTAAGATCAGGACCACTTGCTTTATCAATACTGCTAATTTTTCCATACACATTCCAGGTAATATTATTTATTCCTTCTGCATTATCAGAAATCAGATTTCCAATAAGATCATAAGTATAATTCCCGGTGGATTGTCCGCCTGATATATCATCGCTATAGGTGCCATTTGTTCTTTTCCTCATAATTAAAGCAGTTATCTCGGTGGTTGAAATTATCTAATGCTCCACTAAAAATAAATAATTGAATACAAATGTCTGATGTAAGAAATGTATGCCCGGTTTAAAAAATTTAATATACATCAACTCATAGTATCGGCATATCACATTTTTTAAACTCATTCATTATTAGGTTTAAGTAAACCGATTTGTATAGTAATTAAAAAAGCCTTTCAAATTTTCACTTGAAAGGCTTTTTTGCTTGTGGTGTGGGGCGGGATCGAACCGCCGACACAAGGATTTTCAGTCCTTTGCTCTACCGACTGAGCTACCGCACCAATATTTTTCAGAACTCAATTGAGAACGGCAAAGATAAATGTCGCAGGCCTTATTTCCCAATGGTATAATTATTCATTATCAGTTTACCTTCCTGATTTTTATAATACACATCAGCCGCCGTATGCCTTATCAGTACTGCATCAATTAATATATCAGGGTATTCTTCTATAAATATTTGTATGGATTTACATTCCGCCATCACTTCCAAATCTCTGGCCGCCCGTATCCAACCATGTTCAATATCTGAGGATTCCTTGGGATTAATTCCATGTATGGCAATTGTATTCTCATATTCATCTTTAAACTCTAAATGCATTGCAGGATATAAATTACCCGAATTAACTGCCGGTGTCCAGAAAGAAATTTCTATCCAGAATGCCGGATGTTTATCTAATACAATTTCATCTAAATAAAATCCACCGGTAGTATGTTGCAATGCACCTTTTCCCGAATACATTTTTTCTGCATGTAGATTTTCAAATTCATTGCGATAAAAAATTTGTAAGGGTAATTCTGAAAAGTAATTCTGCAATGAATCCATTTGCATTCTATTTTGAAGTGAATCAAAATGCAATACTGCTTCCTTTTTTAAATCTTTAAATGCGGTTACAGGTAATTTATAAAAGGTGAAATTTTTCCATGCTGCAATACTATCTGCTTGTGCAATTAAATTGTTATCTGCAGCAGTAAGTTGAATATGATTTGTAATTAACAGAATAGGTTTTTCATTGAGGTGTTCTGGCAAATGTTTTTCTAATAATGGATTGCTTACCAAAGAGGTAATTGCAATACTTTGTGATAAAGATGTGCGGCTCATCATTGCATCCATTAATGGCAAACCGGTTCTATAAGCTATGCTCATTGCAGTTGCAAAATCTCCGTTGCTGTGGTCAATATATAATTTTTCTGAGCCTTGCATAAACAGCGGAATAAAAAGTATCGCCTGATATTCATCCGTATTTATTTTCCCGATAGCTAAATCAGAATCTTGTTGCAATGTATTATTAAATGGATTTGCTAAAGGGTGTGTGCTATAATTTTTTGCTTCATTAAAAAAATAAGAACTGCTTTCAAATATTAAGGTAAACATCCCTACAAATAATACAATTATTGCAATGCGGAAATGTTTCCTTTTTAAGTGCAAATACAAATTATAGAAAACATAAATTGCATACACATTAATTACATAATAAAATATCCATGCAAATCTTCCCGGTGAACGAAATTGCCGAATGATTGGAATTTTTTCAATCCATTCATCAAACCCCCAGATAAAAGGTAAGCCTAATGCAAAACACAATACTAAAATTGCTGAAAATAAATAACTAAAAATACCCGAAGAAACAGGTAATGAAAACGTTACATTTTTTATTGCGTTAGGAATTTTTGAAACCAGAATAATAAGTGTAATACATATTGCAACCACAGCGAATAATCCGATATATGCATAGCCTTCAAAATCCGCTTTTGGTAACCCGATATTATTAATCCAAAACGCAAATACTCTTCCGTGATCGGGTGCTAATAATGAACCTATTGTTGTGCGATAATTTGTAAATCCATAAGGCACATCTGGCCTGTCAATTACGGTATCGCTTAGTTGCATAAATACCATAACGATGATACATGGAACTGCCATAACTATCATTTGCCATAACAATAATTTCCATTCTATTTTTCTACGAATGCATTGAATGATGATGAAAGAAAAAATAAATAATAAGGCAGTAAGCAGAAAATACAAATGCACAAAACAAAAGAATGTAATTGCGAAAATTAACCACAGCGCAAACTGCAATTTTTTTTCTGATTCCATTAATCTTAAATGCAAATACCAAATGATGGGAATAACACAAACATAGCTTAATGCAAAATGTCCGGTTAATCTTTCCATTTGCGGACTCAATAAAGTAATACCAATTGCAGCAATAGCACTCACCCATTTATTAGCGATATAAGTATTGATAATTAAATACAGAAAAACACCACACAGAATAATGGAAATAAAAATGCATAGATGCATTATTCCAACTGTATGATTAATTATTCCAGGAAAAAAAAAGGAAAGTATTTTTATGGACCAACTTAATATGGGTTGCACATCGGCATAAATAAGATTATCACCATAAGGATATAACATGCCACTGAAATGCGTTCCCGTATCATAAGCCACATTCCAGGCAAGTGTAAAATAGTTTTTAAATCCATCGCCGTTATGAGTTAATAAAAATGCATTGGGATGAAAAAAATAATTGCTGAAAGCAAGTGCAATACAACAGAGCAATATCAGAACAACAAAGAATAATGGTTTGCGCAACAATTGCATTTTAAAAAATTCTGCGTAAAACTATCTTTAAAAAATTAATGCTTTCGGTAAACAATATACGCAGGTTCATAGCTCGGAAATGTATATCAGGTCGCAATTGAATTTCAATTTCAGATAATTGTACTTGTTTGTTTTTGCCGGCGAGATAAATAAATTCCAAATCAAACAGATAACGATTAATTGTAGTTTGCAGAAAAATTGCTTTGCCTTTTTCATTAAATCCTTTTAATCCGCATTGTGTATCTCTCACAGTTAAGCCTAAGAAAACACGAATCATTTTTTGCAACAATTTTGAAATATATTTTCTAACAGGCGGCACATGCGTGTAGTAATCTGCATTTTTTATTCCCACTGCAATATCCGATTTTTCAATTGCCAATACATTCCAGATACTCAACATACTTTCATTGGTATAAGGAAAATCTATATCGGTATAAATACAAATTTCTGCAGTGGATTTTGCAACACCTGAACGCAGAGTAGATCCTTTCCCTTTATTGGGCGCATGTGCATCAATAATAAAAAAAGGTACTGCTTTTTTAATAGCTGCAATTGCATCCGTTAAATCAGTAGAAGAACCATCATTAATAATAATTAAACCGGTTTGCACTTCGGGTAAAGCTTTGCAGAAAAATTTAAAGGTTTCAATTACTTTTTTTTCCCAACCAATTGGTGGATTATAACAGGGTAATACAATATCTAAAGTGGAATATACCAAATTGATTATTTAAATAATCCATAACGCACAATACAGTAAAGTGCCCGCACACCATCTTTCCAGTTTATTTTTTTTCCTTCTGCATAGGTACGTCCGTAATAAGAAATCCCCACTTCATAAATGCGGATGTTTTTAATTTTTGCAAGCTTCTGTGTAAGCTCCGGTTCAAAACCAAAACGATTTTCCTTTAATGGAATTCCTTTTATTATTTCTGCACGCATCAGCTTATAACATGTTTCCATATCCGTAAGATTTAAGTTGCTGAACATATTAGAAATGAAAGTAAGAAATTGATTGCCGAGTGAATGCCAGAAAAATAAAATGCGATGCGGATTGCCACCCATAAATCGTGAACCATACACGACATCCGCACGATCATCTACAATGGGTTTTAATAAGATATTAAATTCATTGGGATCATATTCCAGATCAGCATCCTGTACAATAATAAAATCACCGGTGGCTTCTTTAATTCCTGTATGCAATGCGGCGCCTTTACCTTTATTTACTGCATGATGAAATGATTTAATATCTAACTGCGGATGCGATTGAATAAACGATTGTAAAATGGCAGCAGTGTTGTCTTTGGAGCAATCATTCACCACAATAATTTCCATAGTGATATCTGCAATTAATTGAACAGAAGAAAGTGTATTTAAAATTGTTTCAATAGTGTTTTCTTCGTTATAGGCCGGAACAATTACGCTGAGTTTCTGCATGCATTTTTTATAACAGTACGTTCAAAAATAGCAGAATAAAAGGAAAGTGTTTTATTGAAATTACTTCTGTGGCAAACTATCCGGCAAACGGATAATGTAAGATTCACCTTTACCAACAGTTAATGATTCTTTGCGCAGCCATGGATTAAAATATTTCAGCATTTTATAATTGGTATTATTTGATGCCGCAAATTTTGCTAGGTCGGCAATACTTGAATCAATAATTATAGTATTGTAATGCAATGGATCATATAAATCTTCATCGTCCAACATAAAACCAAACTTTTCTGTATTCTCATAAATCACTTTAAAAGCAAGTATGCGAAATATATATCTCGATGTTTCCGTATTCAGATATAAATCATAATAATTGGATACATCCTGATAAGTGAGATTCTTTTCAATAGCTCCCATACCTACATTATAGGATGCCGCTGCTAAGGTCCAGTTATTAAATTTTTTATAAGCGTTTGCAAAATATTTTGTTGCTGCTTGAGTGGATTTTTCTACATCATAGCGTTCATCTACTTGTTCATTTACTTTTAACCCATACTCTTTAGCAGTTCCTGCAAGAAATTGCCAATAACCTTCTGCAGAAGCAGGAGAAACCACATTGCGCAAACCACTTTCAGCAAGTGCCACAAATTTAAAATCGTCGGGGATATTATTTTCAGCAAGTATTTTTTCGATAGTTGGAAACCAACGATGCGCAAGTTTTAAGTTTTGTAATGTATTGCTATGCCAATACGAATTCACTGTTAATTCACGATCTAATCTTTCACGCACTTCAAAATCTTGCATAGGCACTTTCTCTCCGGCAAATGATAATTCTTTCGGAAGTTTAATTGCATAATATTTTGCCATGCTCACTTCACCACCCAAATTGCGCAATGAATCTGTAGAAGAAATAGTAACCGTGCCACCGGGTTTTATTTCAGGAGAACTGGATAGTACAACCACTAATCCGCCACCAATTAAAATTCCAAGAAATATGTATTGCAATTGTTTCATGAGGCAACAGGATCTTTTCTTTTAAATAATGGAACAGTTGAACAAGGCTCACCATACATAATTGATTTTGCAACAGAGCGCAATTTATTTGTGATGGCAACATAGGCATCCACAGGTACGGGTTTATGACTACAACCTTTTATTACCACTCGTTGATTACGGTAAGGTTCTATATCTACTTGTTCTAAAATTTTTATATAATGCAGACGTAATGCTTCTTCTTTAGTACCGAAATAAATATGTGAAGCATAAGGTTGTGCATATACACTCACCAACATAAAAGCCCATTGCGGAATTATAGCATCATTAGAACAATGAATGGCAAGAATTTTCCCATCATATTTTTTCCAGTCTATAGTAGTAAGAGCAGTTCTGAAATCTTTTTCACGAAGAATTAATTCTTTGAATAAATATTCTTTCAAATCAAAAGATATAATTTCTTCTGCGGGAAATAATTCTTCCAGATTAAAAGTAAGAATACCGCTTTGCGCAACTTTATTTATAATTTCCATAATACAAAGTTTATAACGGTGGCTTACTCCGTAAAGTTTGATATCGCTTAACGGAACATAAATCTGTTATCTACAATATCTGCTTTTGTATTTAAGTTACCCAACACATTTGTTTGATTTAATTTGTTGCGCATACCATACACCATTTGATTGCGATTAAGTGTATAATCTTCTGAAGGTGCAGGTTCTATTACTGAAGTAACTTTTGCAATATATACACCACGATTACCTATTATAATTCCTGTAGTATTACTTGCTGCTGTCGCCATTACGGAACCCACAACTTTTGGTTCAAGACCAATGCCCGGAGCAAATGGAGAACTTAAGCTTGCGTTGGTAGAAGTTTTAACTGATGAATTTACTTTTGGTGCAAGTGCAGCAATATCTGTATTGCCAGCCATTGCTTCTTCCATTTGTTTTTTCAGCATCTCCCCTTTTTTCTCACGAATAGTTTCTAATTCCACTTGGGCTCTTACATCTTCCAAAGAAGGAATTCCTTTCGGACGAGAATCTTTTAAGTATGCAATCACCACTCTATCGGCAGAATTGCTGAAATAATTAAATTGATTTTTTTCTGCATTAAATGCCCATGTAATAATATCTCTTGAATCAGGTAGTCCTGCTATTTCATATTGATTTTTACTCAATGGAGGAGTGGTGCGTTTCAATAATTTTTTTTCTGTTACACCTTGTTCAAATTTTTCAGGAGTATCATAAGTTGCAAAGAATTCAGAGGCCATACGGTCAATAGAATCTGCACTGGCTGTGCTTGCTTCAATAATGCGACTGAGGTAATACACATTTGCATATTCATTGCGCTCCTTCAATTCCATTATTTCAACAACATGATAACCGAAAATTGTTTTTACAATTTCTGTTTTACCTATTGAGCCTGTACTGAATAGATAATTTTTTAATGGTTTTACATAATCCGTTTGAGGAGTACTCCAACCCATATCTCCACCTTGTGTTGCGGAGCTTTGATCTTCAGAATATTGAGCAGCAAGTAATGCAAAATCAGCACCGCCATTTAAAGCAGTTAAAATACTATCTGCTAATGTTTTTGCAGTGGTAGTATCTCTTGTTTGAAGAGATAGTAAAATATGTCTTGCACTCACACTGTCAGGCATTATTTTTCTATCACGAATAGAAACATATTTAAAATAATTATCCTGTTCATACGGTCCTATTAAAGATCCGACAGGTTTGATAAAAATAGAATCTACAATTGCAGAGTCCATACCGTTGGCATAGAAATCAGCACGTTTGTAATAAGCTCTGGAAATACGTTCCGGATCTTCTGAACGCAATGCAATAAAAGAAGAATCATTTTTTGCAGATTGCATATCACTCACTAATGTATTCAAGTTTGTAAGTATAGCAGCTCTATCATTTTCTGTAGGTACAAAATCCCATACGATATATTCTACTATACGACTATCATCCAGTTGCTTAAACTTATTTTTATTCCTGTTGTAATAATCTTTCAAATCAGCATCGGTAACCTTAATAGTGGAATCAGCAACGGTGGTATATGCTATATCAACATAATCAAAATTTGCTCTGCGATTTTTTATTTCATAATCTCTTTTCACCATCCATTCAGGTACATAATCTGCTTTGGAAAATAAGGCAGAATATTTTGTATTGATATAGTCTTTAATAGCAAGATTTTCACGCATCAAGAAATCAAAATACGCTTGTACTGCTTGTGGATTATCTTGTTGGTTCTGCGGGTCTTTTACAAAGGTTACATATTGATTAAATGCAGCCGGATCATATTGACCGGTTTTAGATAATCCGATATAATAATTTTTGATATAAGGATGAGGATCGGGGCCGTAAATCAGATTTGTTTTTTCCTGCTCAGTAACTTGCAATCCCAATGCTTCTAATTGTTTGTTAACAAGAGTTTGTTGTGTCAAATCTTGCCAAGCTTGTTCACGTAATTGAAACTCCGTTGCTTTATCTAAATTAAACTGGCCGTTTTGATAGGCTATTAATTGCCCTGATTGGGAAAGGTATTGAGTAAAGATTTCTGAGAATTTCACATCAAATTGTTCAGGTGTTATCTCTGCACCATCAATAGAAGCAAATGCAGTTCTTTTATTCCCCAGCATACCGGAGTTGGAGTTAAAGGCATCCATTAAAAGAAAGCTCACCAAAGCAAGCGCAATAAATACCAAAATAATCCACGATCTTTTTCGCAATTCGGAAATAATAGCCATAGGAGTGTTATAACATTTTTAAAATAAGCCTGCAAATTTAGTGGATAGCATGTGGAAACCAAAGGAAACCCGCAATATTCCTTGCAGGTGTGCTACTCTTTGTTTCTGTTTTGCAAATCTTTTTGTCTTTTTTCCAGATAAAGCCTGTTGCGTTTCTTAAACCAATACATAAATAAAGCAACAGCAGCCGTAAACAAAGTAATATAAATATAATTGCCATAAGCCTGGCCATTCATAAATTTAGTAATAGCCATTATGAGTGCAATTATGCTGACGCCCAGCCACAACCACTCAAATATTTTCATCATTTTCAGCATCGTTCATTTTTACTTTTATAGTTCCCTGTGGTTTTAAAATCTTATATCGTGTCATTCGTTCATCTGCCTCCAATCCTTCTCCATAAATTACTTCCTGATCCGTTGTAATCTTGACAAACTTGTCAGAAGATATAATATTTTTTCTTTCGTCCCACACTAATTCTTCGGTGTTGAGTTGCTCTCCTTTTTCATTCACCACTATTACATTATTGCGCACAATGGTTTTCAATTCCTTTTCATAGCGAATCCCATAATTTGCGGTAAGCACTGAAGTTACTTTGTTGCTGTCGTTATAAAAATCAACATGTAATCCTTCATTAAACTCCACATACGGATCTTCAATAAGATAACGGGAAAGCACCGGTGCTGCTATTCGAATTTTTATCATGCCGTTTTCGCTGTAAAACATTTCAATATCCGTTCCTCGCTCCACATTGGGTTCTACACTGGAAACTGCCTGCTGCACTTCATCCATGCTGTTTACACAAGCACTCAAGAAAAATACTATTGTTATTATGACGGCCGTGCGAATCATGCTTAAAGATACCCCGATATATAAAAATGAAAACACCCGGTAATCTATTGCCGGGTGCTATTTTATATTTTAAAAAAATTAATTAATTCGTCTTTTTACCTCTCACTGTGGTCGCTTCATTTATCCAACATCCAACAGTATAAGTAGAGCCTTCATCAATGCCTCTATCAAACAAGTCAGTAATTGAAGGCATGTACTGAGAGTACTTCGCAATTTGAGCATTTGCATCATCAGCAACACCAGGGTCAACAGATTTAGCTTTGTAATATTTATCAATTGCCACCCAAACTACCACCTGACTTTCGAAGCCTGTTCCCGAACCGCATAAGGATCCGCTAGACGCATATAAATCACCGATTAACATGTAAGGCGCTCCCCAGTCGGATCTGTATTCGGCAGCTTTATAAGCATAGGTTCTTGATTGTGAAAATTTCCCTTGTGATTTTAAAATCTTGGCAATATTCAAACTCCAGTCTGCTTTTTTACCATTATCAGTTTCAAGACCAATTGCATTGTTAAACATATCAATTGCATCGTTTTCTTTACCTTCTTTATAAAGTGCTACTGCAATTTGTTCTGCTGTTTGAGCAGTGGGTTCGAGAACATACAGTTGACGTAACACTGTAAAATACACTTCCGTATTTGTACAAGTATTACCAAGCGAATCCTTTGCTGAGCGCAAACCATTATAATAACCTGTTACTAAATACAAATCATTTTTTTCGGCTTCCCAATTTTCATTAAATCTGCTTATTAAATATTCGCAGCTCATTAATCTATCGGGCAACATAGATTCAATAGCGGGTTTTATCTTTTCATAATTTGCGGCATCTTCTGTTCCTTCTCTCACATTGTCATTTATAATTCCCATTATCTGATCCATAGTTTCTAATACGGTACCGGGCTCTACCTCACGCAATTTCCACATGATAATAGTGTAATTGAAATAAGGACCCAATAAAAAATACTCTGACTTATCCTTTTCTAAGTCTATCGAAGTTTTGAAAGTGGTATATATAGTTGCGTAATCCATTGGTCGCAATTTATAAAGGCTATATGCTTTGCGTCCTAATACAAATCCCATTTTACCATGACAGTCAATACGTTTATCATACAGCATCATCAACGTATCAATAAGCAAATCACGTTTTACTGAATCTGTTTCTTTTTCAATAAAAGATTCATACATAGTAATTCCATCAAAATATGGTGTTTCTCTGTACCCCGGTGCATTGGCCATTACCCATCGCCAGTGTTTCATTGCATCTATATAATTATCCTGTTTGTAAAACTCACGATATAAGGAATATTGCTCCAGCAGCTTTTGCTCGTCGGCGGGAGTTTTAATACATGAATCCTGTGGTGACCAACTGTAATCTTCAGCCTCTTCAGAATATATTGCAAATGCTTGCAAAAAACTGCTTTGAACAATTAATAATGCTATTACAAATTTTAATAGAGCGTTAATTTTCATTTTCTATATATTGTTTAATTTAATTTACGTTTATAAAACCAATTTGCATCAAATAGGTTGAAGCCTAAATAAAAGTTATAAATATTTTCTTTCAGCAAGTCACCGCTTCCACGGCTTCCATATTGAAAAGCAAGATTTATTTTAGATCCTCTTGCCGGTAGCCCAATGCCAAAAGTTATACCAAACTCCTTTAGCTGCTGATCGTAAATTTCTAAATAGCTGGTACCGTAATAAAAACCTGCTCTGTAAGCAATAGGCAATTTTGATTCACCAATTTTACTTTTCCGAGGAGGCAAAAATTCAGCGCCAAATTTTAAACGATAATTTGCAAGCAATGAATCCGAATATTGAAACCCACGATATTGATCCCAATTTAATTGACTGTACTCCGCAGCTACTAACCAACGGGCAGCATCTAAACCTGAACGGCGATAATTATTCCAGGAAACACCGAAATGGAATTGAGATGGAAGAACAACTACACCTGCAGAGTCCGGAGAAAAATATAATGTATCCGTAATAGTTTCCGCATCACCTGTTTTATTTATATTAAACCAACTCAGCGATTCAGAACCATCCACTTTATAAGATGGATTACCACTCAGCCCAATATTTAATGAATACATTTTTCCAATTTTTGCCTGATAAGCAAGTCCAAAGTCAATAAATCCACCACCCATATCAGTTTCACGCAAAAGTTTTGTGCTTACCGAGTTTACCTCATCAGGAAAAGTAGTAACCGTTTTATTATTTAATCTTCCAAACAAATAGCCCGTATTAATGCCAACACCCAAAGTGTTTTTATATGATTTTTTTAGTGAATCATATCCAAATCCATAGCTATAAGCAAATCCTAAATATGCTTTCAAAATTCCACCATCACCGGTATATTCATAATCCTGAATACCGAGTAAAGTGTCCGTGTTCGCAGATTCTGTTTGAATTTGATATTGATAAAGTGAATAAGGAACTATGCCTAAACTAAAACCATAATCATGGCGAGAGCGACTGTTATCGGGAGAAAAGCCAAATGCCAGATAATTAATATTCCCATCGGTAGTTACAGTGCTTTCATTACCCTGAGATATATCGTTTACACGGAAAGCAATGCCAACATCTAAATTTGTTTTTAATAAAAAACTATAGGAAGCAGGGTTTTGATAGGAAATATCATTGGCAAGAAATAATGAATTTGTAACTCCTGCCATTCCATGCTGACCTGCATAAGAGGGGTAAGTATAATTTCCCAACCCCAAACGGGAATAGGGTGAATTCACTTGCGTAAATGCAAATAGTGATTGCAAAAGCAATCCAATGGAAATTAATACCTTAAAATTTTTCTGCATTTAATTTTTGCTGTTGAATTCCAGTACCGTATTCAGGCCAATCAGTGTTAAATCTGGGAGTGCAAATATCCTGATTTTCAGATGATAATCAAAAAAGGACATATCGCCACCAGTTACAATCACGTTGAGATCATTATATTTTTTTTGATAATCGGCAATAAATCCTTCCACTTCTTTGATAGCTCCTAACGCTCCGCCGGAAATCAAAGCAGCTTCTGTAGATTCACCTGTTAAAAATAATTTGTTTGGCAATGCATATCTGTCAGAATTAATTTTTGGAAGCTTTGCTGTAAATTGATGCATTGCATCAAAACGCATTGCAAGACCCGGCGATATACCGCCACCTATATATTTACCTGCCTGTGATATAACATCATATTTAATACAAGTACCCGCATCTATCACTAAAATATTTTTTCCCGGAAATAATTTCCATGCACCAATTGCATTTGCAAGTCTATCCTTGCCCAGTGTTTCCGGTGTGGTATATAAATTTTCTATTGGTATAGGTGTGGTGTGATTAAAAACAATTCCTTGAGATATATTACTGAGAACAGAAGTAAATTGTGTGTGTGCATTTGTAACAGAAGAAATAATCCATCCAGTAATAGGATTATTATTTATTATTTCTTGTAAAACTTCCTGATTAAGATTTGCTGATTTATATACTTGCAATAATTCCTCTCCTGAAAATAAAGCAGCTTTTTCTGTGGTGTTACCAAGATCTATAATTAAATGCACGCTGCAAAAGTAGAATGAATTAAAGTAGAATTAAGATTGAAGACGATTACTTTTTGCGCCATGCGGCATCACCTTTCCAAGTGGTATATGCAATTACCAAATCCGCTTCGCTGCGATATTGTGTGAAATAAATTTTAAGTTTTGCTTCACTTTTCCATTCTGTAAAATACCAGATTCCACTCATGGGTTCTGCATCGCTTTTCCATTCGGTTTTAAAAACAACTACATCGGCATCACTTTGCGCATCGGTAACATACACGATTTTATCTGCTTCCGATTTCCATTCGGTAACATATACTATCTGGCTATAAGATTGTATTGAAATAAAAGATAAAATTGCAATAACAATAATTTTGAATGAGTTCTTCATTTTGTAGGTGTTTAAAACTTAAAGTTAACAGAAAATATAAATTGTTTGATTCCTATTTCTGATTTCTTCGTGCCATATTTGACTAATTTCGTGCCAAAGCAAGTATATGAGTGAATTTGAAAAACGATCGGATATTAAGTTCAGTGTGTATCTGGATAATGAAAAATTACCATCGAAAATTGAATGGCATGCTACCGACAGCACTTCTGAAAAACCACAAGAATGTAAAGCTGTAATGGTGTCTATTTGGGATCCACATTATGAAGAAGCATTGCGCATTGATTTATGGACAAAGGAAATGCGTCAGGATGAAATGAATAAATTTTTTTTTCAAACATTTATCTTAATGGCAGATACATATCATAAAGCAAATAACAACGAAACGCTTACCAAGCAAATAAAAGATTTTGCTATGCAATTTGGTGAAGCAACGGAAGTAATTAAAAAGAAAAATTAGTGCATTTAATAAACACATTTCAGTAGTGTTATGATTATTTTTAATCGATGAAACATCAGATAGGAATAGCATTATCCGGCGGTGCTGCAAGAGGAATTGCACATGTAGGAGTATTACAGGCTTTGTATGAAAATGGTTTACATCCCGATATCATTTCCGGTTGCAGTGCGGGTGCCATCATCGGTGTATTGTATGCGGATGGCATGTTACCGAAAGATATTTTGAAACTGGTTGAGCATAAAAATTTGTATAGTATTATACGTATGCGATTGCCCGATAGGGGAATGATGGAATTGGGTTATTTTAAAGATATGCTTACGAAAGAATTGAAGCATAATAATTTTAATGCATTAAAAAAAGAATTTTATTTATCTGTTACTAATCTGAATAAAGGTGGATGCGAAGTGATTCACAACGGTGATGATCTGATACAGTTTGTTATAGCTTCCGCATCTATTCCACTTGTATTTAAACCTGTAAAAATTAATGATCATTATTATGTGGATGGTGGTGTAATAAATAATATGCCTACCGAAGCAATACGGGAAAAATGTGAAGTGCTGATTGGTGTGAATGTAAATACGGTGAAATATAACAGCAAGATAAATGGAATTAAAGATGTGGGAATGCGATGTCTTGATATCAGTTTAAAAGAACATGTACAATCACGATTAAAGCAATGTGATATCGTTATTGATCCTGACACATCTGCATTCGGTTTATTTGATTTACAAAAATCAAAAGCAATTTATCAGGCAGGATATAATGCAGCACTTGAAGCAGTGCCTGCTATAAAAGAAAAATTAAAAAAATAATATGGCACTCATACTTCCGGTAAATAATATTTCACCAAAAATGGGCAATGGTTGCAGCCTTGCACCAACAGCTACAATTGTGGGTGATGTAATAATGGGAGATGAATGCAGTGTTTGGTTTAATGCTGTGGTGCGAGGCGATGTGAATAGTATTCGCATTGGCAATAAAGTAAATATTCAGGATAATGCAGTAATTCATTGCACTTATGAAACAGCGCCAACAACAATTGGCAATAATGTAAGTATTGGTCATAATGCAATTGTTCATGGATGCACTGTTCATGATAATGTATTGATAGGTATGGGTGCAATTGTAATGGATCATGCAATAGTAAATTCCAATGTATTAATTGCAGCAGGTGCAGTTGTGTTGGAGAATAGTGTTCTTGAAAGTGGATTTATTTATGCGGGTGTTCCGGCAAAAAAAGTAAAAGAATTAACTCCAGAAGTTTTTAAACATAATATTGAACGCATTGCCAATAATTATATCAAATACGCAAGTTGGTTTAAAGATTCTTTTTTAAAGAGCAACTGAATTTCGTACTTTACATTCCTATTACAATGCCACTTTGTAATTAATTAATTTAGCGAACTCAAAATCAGACAAATTGAAAAAATTATTTTTTCTAATCACAATGTGCGGTAGTATAATTGTTACAAATGCACAATCCACTTTCGAATCAGTATATAGTGTATTACAAATAAATTGTGGTGCATGTCATATGCCCGGTAATGAAAGTGGATTAGTATTAAATGGAAGCAAAGATGAAGTGTATGATGTATTATATGATGTTGCTCCAACTAACAGTACAGCATCTGCAAAAGGATTTAAATTGGTTACACCGGGTGATCCTTATCGGAGTTTTTTATTCAGTAAAATAAATAACGGACTTGCAATAGATGTGGATCTGGAAGCAGGTGAAGGAACTGCTTGCCCTAAAGATGTAGCCCCGCTGAATGATAAAGTTATCGAGTTGGTAAGGCAATGGATTATTTATGGTGCAAACAAAACAGGATCTCCTGTTGACACCGCTTTAATTGCTGAATTTTATGATAATGAAGGCATTCAAAGTGTACCATCGCCACCTGCTCCACCTGCGGAAGGCGAGGGTTATCAAATACATTACGGCCCTTGGTTTTTATGGCCTGGAACGGAAGCAGAATACTGGAGCAAATTCGAAACTCATATTCCAGAGGATATTGAAATAAATAGTTTGCAAATTGTTATGGGCGACTATTCACACCATTACATTATTTATAAATATGAACTAGAAACGTATCTCTTCAATCCTTATGGTTTACGTGAATCAGATCCTGAATTTTTAGGTGTATCCATGGTAACCGCTGCGCAATATGCAGGCACATTAGATTTGCCACAGGGAACCGCTTTTAAATGGGAGGCAGACACATGGTTAGATTTAAATTCGCATTATATAAATTACTCTACTGATAAGGCAATGGCTTGCGAAGTGTATGTAAATATTTATACTCAACCCACCGGAACCGCAGTGTATGAAATGCATACTGACTTACCTACGAATACAGATATTTATATTCCGAATGATTCCCAAATTCATTCATTCAGCGATGCAGTATATAGTCCGGGAGTAACGGATGAAATATTTGTTTGGGCCATGTCTTCGCATACACATAAATATGGTTACGATTACGACATCTATTTGCGCAATAGTGATGGCTCCCAAGGTGAACATATCTTTGATGCTTCTTGTGAAGGAACAAGTGGCGTTCCCGGTTGCCCGGACGAAATATATGATTACCGTCATCCCCCTACAAGATACTGGGATAATTTTTTACCTGTTGTTCCTAAAAATGGAATTATTCATGAAGCAAAATATTATAACAATGGTCCCGAACCAGTATGGTTTGGTTTAACAAGTGATGATGAAATGATGGTGATGTTATATTTCTTTATTGAAGATACAACAGGTCTTAATTTACCCACTGCATTGCATGAAATTCCAAATACCGATGCCATTATTAATTTATTTCCGAATCCGGCAAACGATATTTTTTATATTCAAACAACATTACCCGAAAATGAAAAAATATTGGTAAGCTTAAGTGATGTCAGTGGCAAAAAAATTACTTTAAATACTACTGTAGAAAATAATTTAATTATAATTCCTTGTTCTGATGTTGCACCGGGATTTTACAATGTCTCCTGGTTTACTGAAGATAAAGTCGGTGGTAGTTTACCTGTGATGATATATTAATATAATGGTGAATTATCGGTAGAGTTTAATTATTTAGTTGCGAATTATTCTACATATTTTCTAAACCACAAATTTGAAAATACATTAAAGCAAAAATATGCGCTATCTCATTGAAAAAAGATAACGCACATTTCAACAAAGTCTAAGAAAATAGATTAAAATACTACATCAGATTTCAAATGATAATTGACGATGCATGTATTGCTTTTTATTTAATCATCATCATTATCCATCTTCATTTTTTCAGTATTACCAGACTTCACATTTTCTGTTTGGCTGCCCGCTTCATTGCGAATTTCTGCATGCATAATTTTACCGCCGGTATATCCTGTGTATCCTAAAAAACCAGCTGCAATAATTGAAGCAAGAAATGCAAGTAAAATCATTAAACCTGTCCATTCACTTTTCCATTGCATGATACCAAGAGCGATAAGTGCAACTACAGCTGCTCCTATAATAGCAGCCAATGCACCTAACGCAAATTCTTCATGTTGTTCAAGATAAGTCTCACTGACCACAGTTGAATTTTCAACTACATCCTCTGCGGCCTCACCGGTATTATAAGCCGGAATAGCAAACAGACCCGCAACGACAATGATGAACAGCGATGCCTTGCGAAACCCGTTGTTTTTAATAAAAAGCGATGCGAACAAAAAACCTGTTCCAATGATACTGAGTATGATTGGAAAATGATTGAGCAATAAATGCCAATGTGCTCCATTGATTTGCATAATTGTATATTTAAATTGTTATAAAATAATTTTACAATTACGCTGCCTTCTGTATGCCTTACAAAGGTTTTAAAAATATACTACACTCTTTAATCCGGAGGGAGTCATCCGCAATTTAGAACCAAATAATTCTTTATCCGAAAGATTATCTGTGATTGCATTATCATTTAAATATTCCTCTAACTGTTTATCTAATTCAATCATTTTATTATCCGGCACTTTTATTACAATTCCTATTTGCTGACCTCTCCATAATTCAGTTTGACCGAGATTAATTGTGGAGGGAATTATAATTACCGAATCATTTTGATTGATGGAATATTGAAATTGTTCTGCCCTTGATTTACTATCTGTTCTGCTACTACCTCTTGCACTTTTATACAGATTTATATAAAATAAAGAATCTGTGCTGCGCTCAATTGTAAACTCTATATTATTGAACAATACGGTGTCTTTATAAATAACCACATTATCCCATTCATCCCATTTATATCTCTTGCCATAACCATAGTTTTCATAAAAATTATTTTTATAAGAATCATCCAATTGGATATACATAATATCATTTGCCGGTTGTGTAATCTCTACTTTTTCAGATGATCTTCCTTCATACTCAAAGCTCTGACCTAATTGAATACCCACAACAATTACTGCGGTAAAACAAACTATCCAAAGAGCAAATAAAGTCCAGTCCAATGCTTTGAATTTTCCTTTCACATTTAAAAGAAATTTCATCCCTTTAAATATCAGAGAAAACAAGGGAATTGCTAACAGTGCTAGTGCGCCGCCAATTAAAATTGTTGCCTGTTTTTTATTCTCAAATATATGTGCAGATGCAAAATTTAATTGTGAACTCAATCGACCTGAGTCTGTAAAAAATGCAACACAAACTGCAACCAAAGCAATTAAACAAACTGCTACAATTGCAAATACGATAATGCGCATAATTTGTTTAAAAAAAGGTTTCAATGATTCTAATACGCTTTCAATAAATCCACCTAGTGAATTACTTGTACGCTGCACATTTTCTTTTGAAAATGTTTCTTTCACTTCTTCACCAAATTCATTTAATCGGGTTTTCATGTGCGTAGTTTCTGTCTTAATACTGCGCTCAATATTTGAAATATTTACACGTTCGCCACGCATTACCAATTTCTCGGCTCTTGTTTTTGCAGTTGGAATTATTATCCATAAAATCAGATACAATAAAAATCCTGTTCCGAAAAATAACATCGACAATGCAAATGCTAATCGCAACCAAAGTGGATCTACATTAAAGTATGCTGCAATTCCGGAACACACACCACCCAAAACACGATTATCAGCATCTCTATAAAAATGTTTTGTTCTCGGCGTTGCATAATCAAATTTTTCATCGGTCATTGTATCCGCTTCAAACTCTTCCGGCCTTCCCATTGTAGTGATAATACTTTCTACGTGTTGCATCATTACTGCACCATTTAATCCCACCTGCTCAATTAATAATTCTGCAATACGCAATTCTATATCATTGATTATTTCATCACCACCATTGGTAGTGGCATATTTCTTTTTAATGCTGTTGAGATATGCATCCATTTTATGATAAGCACTTTCATCAATCTGAAAAACAGTGCCTCCTATATTTACATTTAATAACTTATTCATCTTTCGTTAGGTTTTAAGTGTTTTGTGTTAACTGATACTGCCTTGGCAAGTTCCTGCCATGTTTTGTTGAGTTCGTTTAAAAAAATATTTCCTTGCTCTGTGAGCTGGTAATATTTCCGGGGCGGCCTGAACTGCTTTCTACCCATTTATAGCTGAGTAATCCCATAACCCGCAACCGGTTTAGCAGCGGATAAATGGTGCCTTCAGCAACCGATAGTGAGCTTTCTTTTAGTCTTCCAATAATGTCCGACGGATAAATTTCACCTTGGTTGATGATGGCCAGAATACAATACTCCAGCACCCCTTTACGCATTTGAGCTTGAGCATTTTCTACATTCATGGTGCAAACATAATGCATAGGATAATACCATGCAATACATAGTAGCTTTTAAGGCAGGTACTTGGTGTTAAACATTGTTAAGTAAAACAAGGAACCCTTATTTTACTAGGCTTTTGAAGGAAATAAAAATTAAAAAAAAGTGAAAATTATTTTGCCCACCAATGATAACATTCGGTTACCTTGCCATTTTTCAGACGAATAAAAAGATTTTGAGCAGGATAGAGATACAAAGTTGTACCCGATTCATAGCGGATAGCATACGGCTGACCATAAGCTTTTATTAATTCTTGTTCTGTGCTGCCGGCATGAATGCCTTTACTTGTAGAAGTTTGTTTATCAGTCATACTGATTATTCGAATATATCGGAATGGACTGCCTCCGGGTTTTGGACGGATATCATACAACATCCCTCCGGGAATAGTATCATAAAATATAGTAGCATATCCTGCGGAAAGATCAAAACGATTAAAACGAGATGCACCATGTCCATCCATATAAGTACCTATATATTCTCCATCAATAGTGGTAGAAGTATCAGAACCAATAATTAATGAAGGAGAAATAATTTGAGAAGGATCTGCATAAATGTGCAGATTGATTTGTGCTGTTTTGCTACCGTTTTTTTCTGCATCATTCAATGCATCTTTTGCAAGATCTATTTTTCCTTTTAATAAATAACTCAAGCCGGAAATTTCATCATATAAAAATTTTCTATCGGCAGGAAGCAATGGTTGCACTTCATCTAATACATCAGTACATGAACCATATTTTTTAAGTAATAGCAGCGCAATACATTTATTGATATATGCAGGATAAAAAGTATTGTCTAAATAAATTGCATTGTCTAATAATGTCAAAGCATTATTCAATAACTCTTTTGCTTTCTCTGTATTATCACTTCCGGAATTTCCTCTGGTGCCGCCCATAGAATATAAAACAGATTCTGTTTCAATAATTAACGGCCATTGTAAATTAAGCAGAGTATCATTATCTAAATAAACCAATGCTTGCATGATATCGGCAATAGCAAGGTTATTAAACATTTCTTTGGTCTGAATATTTTTATCCAGAATTGCATTGATACTAGAAGATGCTAATTGCAAAATACTGAGCATCTCTTCACCTGAGTACATAGTTGCAATTTGTAACAGCAATGTTGCAGATTCAAAAGCTGGAATTAAAGTTTCAATATCTTTTGCTGCATCAGCGGCAATTTCTTTGCGTGAAGTTTTACTGGGATAGCCCAACAGTTTTTCTTTTAGATGATACCAATAATAAGTACTGTCAAGCACCATATCGGCAAGGCGGTAAGTATCATAACCTGCACTGAATGCATAATACATTGCGTAAATATCTGCTTGTGTTTCGTGCAATTGAATTGTAATTGTATCCGCACCAATTTTTGAAAGTTCTAATCCCCATTGCTCATCGGCATAAGAAGAACCAACCACATTTCCCCATAAATGATTATTGTAATAGTGCATTAATTCATGCGAAAGAATATGAGCAAGAGCGGCGGAAGAATCTGCGCCAAACGATCTGAAATGATCTATTAATTGATAACCAATTTTTATCTGACCATCGGAATAAGTACTTGCAATTAATGAAGCATTATTCTCAACAATTAAAACCGGTCGGCTCGGTGTATTTCTGTTGATGGTGCGCAGCAATGTTTCAAACACTTCGTAAGCATAATCTGTATTGCGTTGTGCATTTACACGGATAGCAGAAAACATCAACATAAAAAATACGGCAGGAAGAACTACCCTGCACAACCTGAAGTGCAGTAGATTCTTCCCACCTGTATATAAAGTATTACTCATCATTATTTTGGACTACTCACTTTTGTATAATCAGAAGGACCTTTTGCAAATGTTTCATTGCCACCAATTGTAGATCCCGGACTTCCTGTTGTTTCTACATTGCGAACAAAGGCATTGTTATCATACAACTGCATCATCACATTTCCATTCTCATCCATCACCATTGCATATCCGTCAATCACACCATTGTGATAATCTAAAATGATTTTATAACCATCGGCATATTCAACACGAGTTACACCATTGCTGCTACCTTGTTTCCAGTTACCCACCACTTTTGATCCATCGGGATATTGCATCACACCATAACCATCTTCAACACCGTCTTTAAATTCACCATCATAAATTACACCGCCGATATATTCACGTTTGCCATCACCGAATAAACAATCACCATCTTTACAATCCGCACTTGCATACGCTAAAGCAGCAGGTTCAAACATATTAAACTCACGCATGGCTGCAAGCATTTCGGATGATGCAAAACCATAAGTAGATCCGCTTTCCATTTTACCATAACTCCATTTTCCCGCTTCCACTTTTCCATTAGTATGCATCATATATCCAAAACCATGAGGTGAATCATCATACCATTCGCCTACATATAAATCACCATTACTGTATTTCATTTTTCCTAAACCTTCACGCTTGTCATTTTTCCATGAACCGGAATATTTCATACCGTCAGTGAAAGTATATTCACCATAACCATTGCGTATAAAACCGGAAGAAAGAGTACCATAATAAGTATCACCATTATTGTATTTCCAATCTGCAAATCCGGAAACCAATTTATCATTTTCATAAATGCATGTTCCATATTCACCGGTTGGTAAATAACGAGTTGCTTCACCATTGCGCATTCCATTTTTCCATTGACCTGCATATACTTCACCGGTTGGCCATGTATAAATTCCGTACTGATCATAATTGCCTGCGGTAAAATTTCCCTCATAGCGAGTGCCATCTTCAAATACATACACACCATAACCATCAGCACAATCACCGGTTGAACAACCTGCACCCAATAAATTTTCCATTGCTCCCACTGTTCCTAAGTCAATCCAAAAAGCCTGATAAACAAACTTTGCCCAATCATCATAAGATACCCAGATGAAACCTTTGTTGCCCCAACCTTCACCCCATGAATTCATAATTTCGAATGAGCCACCATTTTTATTATCATCATATCCAACAACAGTCATTGCATGTAATTGATGCATACCTGTATTATCCAAAACTGATTTACCGGGATTACTTCTTTCCTCAGCAGTAGCACTCCAATAATTTCCTGAAGCTGCAAAAAATGAAGCGGGAATATAACTTGCAAATGCAATTGGGCTTCCAATAGTTAATGCAGTTTTTACTTGTTCAATATCAACTTTAGGTTTTGAATTGAAATAATTATTCAATGCAGTTTCTGTGCGTTCGCTTGGCATTATATCCGTTGTATTATATAAAATATATGCATTTGCAATGCGATAATTTGCTGCATCATTCATCATCGCATCTGTAATTTCTGTTCCACATCCTATCACAGGCATATAGAATTTTTTTGCTCCTACATCCATTAAAAGCAATAATGAATTTTCAACAGAACTTCCACTCTGACATGATTCATCTGCTTTCACTTGGTTGTAAATAAAATAAGGATCGAAAGCTAATCCGGTAATTAAATTACGATTAGTAAATCCTAAATTATAAGCATAAGCAGTGGTTAATGTTCCATAGGCTACAGACCATGAAGTACAAGTACCATAGTTACCTTGATTTTTTGCATAAGGTGTATGTGCTTTCAATGAAAAACTTTCAGGAATTTCACTTCCATATCCTGCTGATACAGGAGTTTTGGATTTAAATTTTTTGGCAGCGATGGGATCAGGTATAACGCCGGTTCCATACTGCGCATAAGAGGCACTTGTTACTAAACAAGAAGCTACTAAGATTAAAAACAGGTTGCGCATAAAATTGATTTAAAGTTTATAAAATTGTTTTAATAGTAATTTAGATGAACCAAAGATAAAATTCCATAAGTGTATGTTGCATAGATTTTTAATGATAACCTTGTTTTCTGTAATGATTCCAATTATTGGCTTCACACAATCTTATACAGAACTTGCTAATAGTTGTGATCTTTTAATGGAGCAAGAAAAGTATTTGGAAGCTTGTGATATATGTCTTCTAGCAAAAAATTTAGCATGGGAAACACACCTTGGTGATACCATAAGAATTAATGCAGCAATCTTTGCGGGTAATGCATATTTCTTTGCAGGCAAATATCAGGAAACAGAAGAAATGTATGTAGAAGCCTTAACGCTTTGCAAACAAATTACTAAAGATGCTGCATGGATATTTGATATCACTTATGGTTTAGTACATGTTACTGATGTAACAAAAAATTTGGATTTACAATTAGAAATGACAACATCCGCTATTGCATTATCAAAACAATTATATGGGTCACCAAATGAATACGAAGTTGAATTATATCAGACGCTAAGCAGCTATTATGCGAATCTGGGAGATTATAATACTTCTGATAAATATTTAGAACAGGCGTTTGATACTTATGAAGCACTTGGCTTTGGTAAGGATGCCGGCTATGCAAATCTGATGGTATTTTATGCAGGTAATTTATTTAGTGTAGGAAAATATTCTGCATGTGTGGAAGCATGTATTGCTGCAATAGAAATATATAAAAATACACCCGGCTATGCGAGTGCTTTATGCAGTACGTTTGCTATGGAAGCGAATTGTTATTTCAGTAATGGTGAAGCAGAACAGAGTATGAATGTCGCATTGGAAGGTGTAGGTTATCTGGATTCTCTCGAGACCTCAGAAGAAATAATGTCCAACGCAATGATGTTTGCATTGCTTGTCATAAATGTTGATTTACAGCAAGGAACTACAATTGCGGATGAAACCGGTTTGTTAGAAGCATTAAAAACCGGAATTGCCTTTTTTGATACTTTGCCATACAGCGATCCAAACAATCTTATAAACGCCAATATCGGAATAGGCAATTATTATATTCAAAAACAAGAATGGGATAGTGTGCGATTATATTATTCCAATGCATTAAACAACACTTTAAAATATTTTGGAAGAGGAGATATTATTTACATGTATTGTCAAACTGTTTTAGCAAGCTCATCCGAACATTTACAAGATTTTGATGCAGCCGAAAAAATTTATCTCGACATCATTGATTACAGTGTTGATTTTTTAAAGTCGAATTTTTTATTTGTTTCAGAAGTGGAGAAGGAATATTTGCTCGGGCAATTTACATCTACACATAATAACTTTTTATACTTCTTAAAAGAACATCAACAAACATATCCTCAACTAAAAACTGTAGCAGCAGAAACAGATTTATTTTTAAGAGGTTTATTATTGAAAAACATTACATCATTGCGCAATAATTTTTTGCAATATGGCAGTGTTGACGATATACAAACTTTTAATACATGGTTAGCGGTTCGGCAACAAGCGGCTTCAGTTTCTGCACAGAATCCTTCATTGGCAACACAGCTTGAAAGTCAGGCAGAGCAAATGGAGAAAAATTTCCGGATACATTAAAAGCTATGATTAAAAGTACAGATGTGCAATCATGGAATTCTTTAGAAACAAGTTTGAAACCCGACGAAGCAATTATTCAATTTATTGATATTGATAACTCTGTTGAAACCGGATATTTTCGAAAAGATTATATAGCACTAATTACTATACCGGGTTCTGCTGATCCTGAGTATGTGTATCTGTGCAACAGCGATGAGTTAAATGAAATTTTACAAAGAAGAAATGATGAAAACGATCGCACTTATGTTCAACGTATTTATGGTTTTCCTGATCCTGATTTTCCTGAGGATACTTTATATTATCAGGGCGATAAATTATATGCCTTGCTTTGGAAACCGATGGAAAATTATTTGCAACAATCAACAACAATTTATTATTCGGCGGCAGGTATTATAAATCAAATTGCAATGCATGCTTTACCTATTAATAAAAATACTTGTGTATTTAATAAGTATCATTTGCTGTTGCAAACAAATGTGGGTGATCGCATTGTAGAAAGCACAAAACCCTTTTCATCTGTATTGTTAGCAGGTGGAATTAATTATGAAAGTGCAACTCCAACAGATGATGATGCCTACCTTGCTTTAGCAGAAACGGATACAGATATTTCAAGAGGTGATACCTGGAAAGCATTGCCGGGGACATTAACTGAAGTACAGGAAATTGCAGCAGATGCAAAAGAAAATAATTTGGCCACTAAAATTTATAAAGGCAGCAGCGCAACTGAAAAGAATATAAAAGATGCTGCCGGAAATTATGATGTAATTCATATTGCTACACATGGTTATTTCTTTGCTGATGCAGATACTTCAGTTACTGATTTAAATACACCGGGTTATAGTTACCGACATTCAAAAAATCCATTGATGCGCAGTGGAATTATTTTAGCCGGAGGAAATAACACATGGATAAATGGTGTTACAGATAGCACACAGGAAGATGGTATTTTAACTGCGTATGAAATCTCCAATTTGAATTTATTAAATACTCAACTCGTAGTGTTAAGTGCATGCGAAACAGGATTGGGAGATGTGCAGGGAACAGAAGGTGTATATGGTTTACAACGAGCATTCCGCATGGCAGGTGCAAAACAATTACTCGTCAGTCTCTGGAAAATTCCCGATCAATATACCGCCGAGTTTATGCAACTATTTTACACTGCATTATTAAATGGTGATGATGCACAAGCAAGTTTATACAAGGCAAGAATTGCTATGCAGAAAAAGACAGATGCATATAATTGGGCGGCGTTTGAACTGGTGCAATAAATCAGGAAAGTGCAGCAGCAAGAAAATGCCGGTAGTTTCCTTTTAATTCGTTGAATAGTTTTTCGTAAGTCTGTACACGATCTCGTAATTCTTCATGATCTAAACCTTCTACAGATTCCATTTCAGGATTGCGTTCAAGTATTACTTTTAAATTATGATCTGCAATTTTTAAATCATGAAATAATTCATCACTCACTTCTTTATGTCTGATAAACTGACTTTCAAAATGTTGTGCAAATTGCATCACATCCATCTCCTGTGGAGAAGAAAGTAATTCACCTAATTGATGTTCGAATATTGCAATCTCATCACGCACCAACAAAACGAGTTCTTTCCATTCCACTATCTCTTTATGTAGAGTTGCAATATTATATGTTTGATTTTCCATAGCTATATAATTTTTATAAAGATGTAAATATATTTCTGTATTGATCCAGAAAAAATCAACTGAAAAGGAAATAATTGTCATTCATTTAAAGATGCCATCGCATCCAATGTTTATAGCAAAACCCATTGTTATAATTTGTTCGACCCCTTCGGGTTCGCATGTAATTTGGGTGCGTGTTTTCTATATTCATGTTATCCCTTCGGGATAAATAGTTAGCCAGAATGTTTTACAGGATTAATATTTGTTTGATTTTAGGAAAATATTGAAATTGAAAAAATGCAGCCACGAATGCACGAAAAAGGTCAATGCACGAATAGATCTTTTATTCGCATTCGAATTTTTTATTTTAAAACAGAGTATACAAATTGTATTTATTCCTGAAGATTCGTGGCTAGTCTTTATTTTACCCACTACAAAATTTTCCGCATTTCATTTCAATCCCTTATCAATATACACCGTTTTAATATTTACAAATTCTAAGATTCCATATTTTCCTAACTCACGGCCATACCCGCTTTTTTTAGTACCTCCAAATGGTAATCGTGGATCGCTTTTTACCAATGCATTTATAAATACTGCACCATCTTCTATGTTGTCAATAAAATAATCTGCTTTTTGTTTGCTGTTTGTAAATACAGTTGCGCCTAATCCAAACTCACTATTGTTTGCATGCGCCAATGCTTCTTCTTCTGTTTTCACAATAGTGATTGCAGCAACAGGTCCGAATAATTCTTCATCAAAGGCAGGCATACCCGGAGTAACATTTATCAAAACTGTTGGAGAATAAAACGCATTTTTTCTTTTACCACCTGCAATTAATTTCGCACCTTTTGCAATGGAATCATTTACTTGTTTTTCTATTTGTTCGGCAAGATCAACTCTTGCAAGCGGACCCATTTGTGTTGTAGTTTCTAATGGATCACCACTTATTAATTTATTTACTTCATCTGTAAATGCTGTAATAAATTTCTCGGCAATATCATCCATTAAAATAAATCGTTTTGCTGCAATACAACTTTGTCCGGCGTTTTGCATACGAGCTTTCACTCCAACAGAAACTGCCTGTTTTATATCTGCATCACTCAACACAATAAATGCATTACTGCCTCCTAATTCAAGCAAAGATTTTTTAATATTTTTCCTGCAATTGCCGCTACACTTGCTCCTGCTTTTTCACTTCCGGTTAGTGAAACTGCTTTTACAAATTTGTTTTCTAAAATATCTTTCACGGCATCATGTCCAACAAAAAAGATTTTGAAATACTCCTTTTGGAAAACCTGCTTCAATAAAAATATCTTCAATATGTTTTGCGCTTCCCAATACATTTCCCGCATGTTTTAATAAGCCCACATTACCCGCCATTAAAGAAGGCGCCGCAAAACGAAACACTTGCCAGAACGGATAATTCCAGGGCATCACAGCCAGTATAGCTCCCAGTGGTTGATATTTAATTTTACTGGATTGCGCATCCGTTTCAATTGTTTCCGTCGCTAAAAACTGTTCTGCATTATCCGCATAAAAATTACATACCCATGCACATTTTTCAACTTCTGCAATTGCTTCATTAATTGGTTTACCCATTTCTAAAGAAATCGTATTTGCATATTTATTTCTATTCTTCAATAGAATTTCTGCTGCGTTATGCATCAATAAAACACGCTCTTTAAATGTGGTAGTTCTCCACTTTTTAAAAATAACATCCGCATTACTTAAAATTATTTGTAACTCCTCCGAAGTATGTTCAGCATAAGAAGCAATCTGTGAATTTGTAAAAGGATTAATAGTAACTATTGCCATAACAATTAGTTTAGTTTGAATTTATAAGTCTAACAGATAAGTTGTTATAAAGATGTATTATTTAATTAAGTCTTTAGGATTTGCAAGAAAGTAAATAGAAATTACACGGAGTTGCTCGGAGTTATTATTTATTCTCAGTGAAGCTCCGTGTTTTTCTCAGTGAACTCTGTGTAATTTTTTATGATTTCGAAAGGTTTGGCGAGACGCCAACCTTGGAGAAATTTACAATTGACAATGAAAAAAACTCATCACTGATTTAATGGCTATTGGCGTTTAGCTGTTGGCAGTTGGCGAGAAAACTATGACTATTAACTTAGACCATTGACAAAAAAACTCATCATTGATTACTCATCACTCTATTCACTATTCACCACTTACTATTCACTAAAAAACTCATTACTGATTTTCAATGTTACTGAAAACAAGCCATTGCCATTAGCTTTTGCCATAGCTTTTTCGATTCCACGATTCCACGATTCGCCAGTTCGACATTTTTCAAATTCACCATTCACTACTCACCATTCACTATTCACCACTCACTACTCACTCACTACTCACCATTCACTACTCACCATTCACTACTCACCATTCACCATTCACTATTCACCATTCATTACTTCCCCGCCTTTCTTTTCTTTTACAAATCGCCATAATAAAAAGCTGATAAATAAACTGACTGCACTTACTTCGAAAATCAAATTTTTATTTTCTGCTGACTGAATAAATTGTGCAATAATTAAACTCACTACCAACTGCGGAATTACAATACTCATATTAAAAATTCCCATGAACAAACCCATCTTCGCTTTATTCACTTTCTCGCTCATAATTGCAAAAGGTAAACTCACAATTGCTGCCCAACCCACTCCTGCCAATGCCATACATAAATATAATATCGGAACAGTATTGCCAAATAATACAATACATAAATACGCAATACTCATTACTAACAATGCAGTTGAATGTACAGTAATTCTTCCAAATTTTCTTGTAAGTGGTTCTAATACTAATGCAGGAAAAAATGCACCCACTGCATTTAATATTAAAAAGAATATCCTATTACTTTTCCAATTTGATTTTTATCAATATCACTCAACAAGGAATTTTCTGTGGTATTAAATAATATTTGCGCAGCGTAAGCAAACATAAACACAAACATTGTCTGCACACCAATCCATGAAAATGCATTTGCAAAATATATTTTTATCAATTCATTTACTTCTGCTTTTTTTGTATCTGCATGCACATCCATTTTATTTTCTTCATCGTGATCAGAAACTAATTCTTTTGGCTCACTGATAAATAAAGTAGGGAAAATTGAAAATGCCAGCACGATAAAAACACCTACATAAATCAAAGTGTAATTTCCCATTTCGGCACCAATAAAATATGCAAGCACACCAAATGTACCAGACACAGTTTGCATCCATGTATAACCTTTTGTTCTTGCTTTTCCATCGGGTGTAACATCTGTAATTAAACTGCGTGTTGGATTAAATCCTAAATTAATTGCAAGGTCTAAAGTAGTGGCAACACATAATGCAACAGGTATTAAACTTTTTGCACCAAATAATTTTTGAATTACATCTAAGTTGGGTAAACACAATAACATCATCGCAGCCAACACACCGCCAATAATTATAAATGGTCTTCTGCGTCCGCCCCAAAACCAAGCCTTATCAGATATTAATCCCACTACTAATTGCATCACTAAACCTGCTAATGGACCCGATGCCCACACCAATCCTATTTCATCAATTGCCAATCCATATTCTGTAGAGAGTATCCAACTCAATGCACTTATCTGCACACATAAAGCAAAGCCCATTGCTGTTGCCGGTAATGCAAGTATGGAGTAAAAAGAGTTGCTGAGTTTTTTCTGAATTGGTAGCATGTATTGATTAGATTAGAAATTAAAATGAATACAAATTAAAATAAAGAAATGATTGCCTTTCGCAAATATTCCTAAATTGCATCGCCTTCAAAAATAGAAATCAAAATGGAAAAACCTCGCCTTAGTTTCTGGCAGATTTGGAATATGAGTTTTGGATTCCTCGGAATTCAATTCGGCTTTGCATTACAGAATGGAAATGCTTCTGCCATACTTCAAAACTTTGGTGCCGACATTCATCATCTCAGTTGGTTTTGGTTAGTGGCTCCATTAACAGGTATGATTGTGCAGCCCATCATCGGGCATTATAGCGATCATACCTGGAATAGATTTGGTCGGCGCAAACCTTACTTTATCATCGGTACTGTTTTCTGTTGTCTCGCATTAATTTTATTACCTAACTCAGGCGTTTTTTTAACAGGCAAAGCAGCTCTTCTTGTAGGCGCAGGTTTCCTGATGATAATGGATGCAAGTATTAATGTGGCTATGGAACCATTCCGTGCATTAGTAGCAGATAATCTACCTGACTCACAACGCACTCTCGGTTTTTCTATTCAAACTTTTTAATTGGTATCGGTGCTGTTGGTGGAAGTTGGTTGCCATATATTTTAGCAAACTATGGTGGTGTTTCTGCATCTGCTCCACAAGGGCAAGTGGCAGATAATGTAATCTGGTCTTTTTATATCGGTGCAATCGTGTTCTTCGCAGCCATCATGATAACAGTTGTATTTGCAAAGAATATCCGCCGAAAGAATATGAAAAATATCACGGCAAAACAAAAGAAACACATGCGGGATTAAGACAAATATTTACTGATTTTAAAAACATGCCCGCTACAATGCGTCAACTTGGTTTGGTGCAATTTTTTAGTTGGTTTGCACTCTTCGGTATGTGGGTATTTACAACACCTGCAATCGCACATCATATTTATGGTTTACCTGTGGACGATACGTCGAGCGATACATTTCGCAAAGCAGGAAATTGGGTAGGAATTATTTTCGGGGTATATAATTTAGTAAGTGCAATCTATGCATTGTTTCTTCCCAGAATAGCAAAATTATTAGGCCGCAAACTCACACATGCATTTTCATTAACATGCGGCGGCATCGGTTTGCTATCTATGTATTTTGCAAAAAGTCCGGAAGCACTTATTTTTTCCATGATTGGAGTAGGAATTGCTTGGGCAAGTATTTTAGCAATGCCTTATTCCATTTTAGCAGGAAGTATTCCCGCAGGTAAAATCGGAATTTATATGGGACTCTTTAATTTCTTTATCACCTTCCCGCAAATCATCAATGGTATTTTCGGTGGACCACTCGTTGCCACCATTTATAATAACAATGCAATTTATGCAATTGTAATGAGCGGCATTTTTATGTTCTGTGCAGCCATCTCTGTGCTATATGTCCACGATAGCGGAGATATACGAATTAAGAAGGTGAGGGTGGCTTGATTGATATATTGGATTAAAAATTTTTTTTCTAAAAAATATAATTAGTTGTTGCTTTTTCTATATTTACATTGTAAACAATTTTTTATTTTTAAGAAACAGCAGAAATTTAGGAAGGATTTCTGCTGTTTCGTTTTATAATAGTGAATGGTGAATGGTGAATAGTGTATAGAAAAAATCAGTGATGAGTAATCAGTGAAGAGTGATGTTTTTTAACCTGAAACACGAAACTTGAAACTTTTTTAGTCAATAGTCAAAGTTTTTTTCGCCAACTGCCAAAAGCTAATCGCTAATAGCTTTTAAATCAGTGATGAGTGATGTTTTTTAACCTGAAACCCGAAACTTTTTTAGTCAATAGTCAAAGTTTTTTTTTCGCCAACTGCCAAAAGCTAATCGCTAATAGCTTTTAAATCAGTGATGAGTTTTTGTCAATGGTCAAAGTTCTAAGTCAATGTTTCTATGTCAATGTTCTAAGTCAAAGTTTTAATTACTATATTTAAAAAACAAGATGAATATTACCATTGAAAACATATTATTAATTGGCTCTCTTCTTCTTTTTATAAGTATTGTTGCCGGTAAAACTTCTTATAAATTTGGTGTACCTACTTTAATACTATTCCTGGCAATCGGAATGCTGGCAGGCACCGATGGCATTGGAGGAATTCATTTTGATAATCCTGAAATTGCGCAATTCATTGGTATAGTTTCTCTTAATTTTATTTTGTTTTCCGGAGGACTTGATACGAATTGGAAATCAGTAAAACCTATTCTTAAAGAAGGGATGGTTTTATCAACGCTCGGTGTGCTGCTTACCGCCCTTTCACTCGGAACATTTGTTTACTTCCTCACTGACTTTACTATTTATGAAAGTATGCTGCTTGGCTCCATCGTTTCATCTACAGATGCAGCAGCAGTGTTCTCAATTTTGCGTTCAAAAAATTTAGCATTAAAAACAAATCTCAGACCTACATTAGAATTAGAAAGTGGAAGTAATGATCCCATGGCCTATGTGCTGACTATTGCTTTTTTGACTTTAGTAATTAATCAGGATCAAAGTATTGTTTCTATAATTCCATTGTTTTTACAACAAATGATTTTGGGTGGTATTGCAGGTTTTGTCTTTGGCAAAGTGAGTAAATTTATTATCAATAAAATTAAACTTGACTTTGAAGGACTATATCCTGTGTTGGTAATTGCATTAATGTTTATCACTTTTTCAGCAACAGATTTTATTGGAGGTAACGGCTTTCTTGCTATCTACATTTGTGCGGTGTATTTAGGTAATCAAAATTTGATTCATAAGAAATCTATTTTGAAAATGTATGATGGCTTAGCATGGTTAATGCAAATTGTGTTGTTCCTTACTTTAGGATTGCTTGTGTTCCCAACTGAAATAATTCCATTCATTGGTATCGGAATGCTTATTTCATTATTTCTAATTTTAATTGCAAGGCCAGTGAGTGTTTTTATTAGTCTGATGTTTTTTAAAATGAAATTGCAACGACGATTTTATATTTCATGGGTAGGCTTGCGAGGCGCTGTTCCAATTGTATTTGCTACCTACCCCCTTTTAGCAGGAATTGATAAAGCAGATATGATTTTTAATATCGTGTTTTTTATTTCTGTTACATCGGTGCTTATTCAAGGAACCACTTTATCTATAGTTGCAAAATGGTTGAATGTTGCTTTGCCGGAAAAAGAAAAACAGAATACAGAAATGGATGAATTGATTTTAGATTTTCCAAAATCGCTATTAAAAGAATTTTTAATTATGCCTGATTACTATGCCGTGAATAAACGCATTGTGGATTTGAAATTACCAAGCTCAGCATTCATTGCAATGATAAAACGCAATGGAAAATATATTCGACCGGGCGGTTCAACAGAAATTGAAACGCATGATATTCTAATGGTACTTGCCGATAATCAGGAAGATTTTATTAAAGTAAACGATTGCCTTTACAATCCTCTTAATACTATAAAAGCATAATGAAATGAGAAAACGATTTATATTACTTATTGATTTTTCAGAATACTCAAGCAATCTGATAAAATATGCAATGGATTGGAGCAAAGAAGTAAATCCGGAAATTCTTTTACTTCATCAAACTATTATAATAGCTCCTGCACTTGCAAACAGTGAAGCCAAACAACAAATAATAGATTTTACAAATGATGAAGCGATTCAAAAATTAAAAGCACTTGCACAATCTATCATTCCAAACTCAAGGAATGTTACTTATATGGTTTCAGAAAAACCACTTCATATTTCCTTATCCGAATTATTAGCGGAACCGTTTGAAAATTTAATTTTTGTTGGAGTGAAAGGAACAGGGGTGCTAAAAAAATTATTTCTTGGCAGTGTTGCCGTTCAGGTGATTAAAAAGACAAAGAATATAATTGTGGCAATGCCTAAGGAAATTAATTCTTTTTCTCATGAAAAAATCTTTGTTGCAATAAATGAAAAAGAACCATTAAACACATTGGAGCTTAATAATTTTCTAAAATTTATTGACAATGAAAATACCAATATCACCTTTTTTTATTTAGCCAAACCAAATGAAAAGACAAATCATATAGAAAAACAATTGCAGCAGTTAGCAGAAATGTTTGCAGACAGATTTAAAACAGATTTTGCAATTTATGAAGGACAAAATAGACTGGAAGATATAAAGAAAGTAATCAATAATAACATTGATGAAATATTGGTAATTCAAAAAGGCTCCCGCAATTTTACCGATCAACTTTTCAAACGATTTATCATTAATGAATTAGTGTATGCAGGACAAACACCATTAATTGTTTTACCATAAAGTGGTGAATGGTGAATGGTGAATGGTGAATGGTGAATAGTGAATAGTGAATGGTGAATGGTGAGTGGTGAGTGGTGAGTGGTGAGTGGTGAAAAAATAATTAGCAATAAGCAATAAGCAAAATGCAATAAGCAAAATGCAATGGTAAATTATAAATGGTGAATTAAAAAATTAGTGATGAGGAGAGTTTTTCATTGTCAATTGTCAATTATCAATTGTCAATTTAAAAAGTCAATGGTCTAAGTTAATATTCATAATTTTCTCGCTAATAGCTAACTGCCAATAGCCAATAGCCATTAAATCAGTGATGAGTTTTTTTTCAACCCGAGATTTGAAATGCCAACAAAAATGCATTTACATCTTATTAGCATCACGAAATCAAAGAAGTTCTGTAATCCAAAATCAACTATTAATTAATACCTTGCATACACTATGTGTAGATGGCTTGCTTATTCCGGTGCTCCTATTTTAATGGGCGACTTAATTCATAAACCAAAAACAATTTAATTCATCAGAGTTTACATGCACAGTCGGTGCGTGTGCCTACTAATGGAGATGGATGTGGTATTGGCTGGTACGATAATTTTGCGACGCCGGGTTTATATCGCAGCATACATCCTGCTTGGAATGATATGAACTTGCTCGATCTTGCAGATCATATTGAATCGCCATTATTTATGTCGCATGTGCGGGCAACATCATTAGCTTCCGTACAAGAAACCAATTGCCATCCTTTCCGATATAACAATTGGTTGTTTTTACACAACGGTCAAATTGCAGATTTTAAAAATTACATCAGCCGTTAATCGCTAAAATTGCTCCTGAATATTTTAAAAATATGTTAGGCACCACAGACTCTGAAGTGATGTTTCATCTTGCACTTACTTATGGAATGGAAAAAGATGTGATTGGTGGAATAAAAAAAATGGTGGAGGTAGTAGAACAAACTGCAAAAGAAAATGGTATTGAGGATGCTATCTGGATGACTTTATGTATTTCAAATGGTAAATCTCTTTGGGCTTTTCGTTATGGTAGCGATGGTAAATCACCAACTCTTTATATCAGTCCGGGTATTGATGAACTGATAAAAATAAATCCTGCTATAGATGGCAAATTTGGAGATTTTGCCGCATGTATTGTTTCAGAACCTATTGGTAATTTCCAGGATATATGGCAAACCGTTTCAGAAAATTCTGTTGTAACAGTTGAGAATAAAAAAATAAGTGTTGTTGATTTTATTAAGTGAGTAGTGAGTGGTGAATGGTGAGAAGTGAGTAATCAGTGATGAGTAATCAGTAATGAGTTTTTTATAGTGAATAGTGAGAAAAAATAAGTAATTGGTAATGAAAAATTTTTTACCTGGAACCAAACCCGAAACTATTTTAGTCAATGTTCTAAGTCAATATTCAAAGTTATTTTACCAGATATAAACTGCAATTAAATTACTCTAAAAAAGTGAGGCTGAATCAAAATGAAACAGCCTCTATTTTACATTGAAAACAAAACAATTTTAATTACGCAGGAACAACAGGATTTAGTTCACGTTCCCAAAATCTGTGTTGCTTTATGTCTTTTACAAAATCCATAATTTTTTCGTTGGTGCAAACACCATCTGCCGGTAATTTAATTTCAGGAATTGCTTTCTTTATTAAATCAACAGCATCCTTATCTGCGCCAATCGGTTTGCAATGTTTAAAAGCTTCTGCTATAAAATGCAGCGCAGCAGACTGATTAGAAAGTGCTTTTACATTATTGCCACCTGCAACATATACCGCATCAAAAACAACCGAAGTAGCTGTGAGTAAACTTTCATCAATTGGATATTGATCGCCGGATTTTGTAGTTACAAATCCATGATTGGGAGCTATCACTGACACCATCGCATCTAAATCACTTAATTCTTTTTTTATTTTCGTGAATGCTTCGTCATTAACTCCATCTGCAGTTAGCAGCGCAACTCTTCTCGATTTAATATCTCCGGGTAATTTATTGGCCATACTTAATGATGGCGCACTACTAATAGGTAATTTATTTTTAAAAGATTTATAATCTTCTAATTTTCCATCTGCAGGAATACTACCTGTAATTGGTTGTGAAAGTTTCTCTGTTTTCAATCCTAAATTATCAGCAACAATGTTTGCTAATTCTTTATCTATTTCTAAAAGCATGTTTACCATTCGTTGACGAATAGGAACAATTTTTACCTTTCCTAATTCAAAAGAAAATGCATTTTGTAAATGTCGCTTCTCATGATTATTTAAACTATTATAAAATAATTCCGGCTGACTAAAGTGATCGAAGAAACTCTTGCTTCTCTTGCGGATTTTTGTTGCATCAATACGCTCTTCATAAGAATTAAATCCACCTTCTGACATCATTGCCTGAAACGGACAACCTCCACCAATTGAGTTAGGATTGTAGGAAACCTTTCCTTTATTAATTTGCATTCTATGCATGCCATCACGTTGATGATTAGTTACATCAGGAATAGATTTATTAATTGGAATTTCATGAAAATTAGGCCCACCTAATCTTGAAATTTGTGTATCGGTATAAGAGAATAATCTACCTTGTAATAAAGGATCGTTGGTGAAATCAATTCCGGGTACTAAATGCCCGGGATGAAAAGCAACCTGTTCTGTTTCCGCAAAGAAATTATCCGGATTTCTATTCAAGGTCATCTTTCCAATAATTTCAACAGGTACCATTTCTTCCGGAATTATTTTCGTAGGATCTAATAAATCAAACGGATATTTATGTTCATCTTTTTCAGGCACTATTTGCACACCTAATTCCCATTCGGGATAATGCCCTTCATCTATTGCTTCCCACAAATCTCTGCGATGAAAATCAGTATCCTTTCCTGCAATTCTTTGCGCTTCATCCCAAGCTAATCCCAATACACCTTGCAATGGTTTCCAATGAAATTTTACAAAATGCGAAACTCCTTTTTCATTTATAAAGCGAAATGTATGAATACCGAAACCTTCCATCATTCGTAAGCTTCTTGGAATAGAACGATCGCTCATTAACCACATAATATTATGCATAGCTTCGGGCATCAGTGAAATAAAATCCCAAAACGTATCATGTGCTGATGCTGCTTGTGGAATTTCGTTATGCGGTTCCGGTTTTACTGCATGCACCAAATCAGGGAACTTGGAAGCATCTTGAATAAAAAATACCGGCGTATTATTTCCTACCAGGTCATAGTTTCCTTCTTGTGTATAAAACTTTACTGCAAAGCCACGGATATCACGAGGCATATCTGTAGATCCTCTGGATCCTGCAACTGTAGAGAAACGGACAAACACCGGTGTTTTTATTGATGTATCATTCAGAAATTTTGCTTTGGTATATTTTGCCATTGGCTTATATAATTCGAAAACACCGTGCGCACCTGAACCCCTTGCATGTACAATTCTTTCCGGAATTCTTTCATGATCGAAGTGTGTTATTTTTTCACGGAGTATAAAATCTTCAAGTAGTGTTGCGCCTCTATCACCGGCCTTTAATGAATTTTGATCATCATTAATTTTTAGTCCTTGATCAGTGGTTAAAAATTCACCTTGATTATCCGTTGTAAATTTTCCTAATTGTTCCTGTTTAGGATTGGCCCCATCTTCAAAGGGTTCTTTTTCATTTATTTTCATAATAATTTTTCTTTAGTAAGTAATGAGATTTAAACAGCCTTTAATGCCTTGGATTTTAATTTACCACCAACAGCCTGAGAATTTAAATTAGTATCGGCGATATAACTCAATAAAGTATCTGATTTTTTTTCTTCTCCTAAGGTTTTTAATAATAAATCCAAAGCTGTTCTTTCATTTAAAGTTTTGGCAAATGCGGCTAATGTTCCGTAAGTGGCAATCTCATAATGTTCTACTTTTTGTGCGCTTGCAATGATGCCTGCATCACGTACCGGACCTTCTGCGGTTTCCTCCATTATTTCATCGCCTTCTTTTATCAAACCATCCATTGCCAAACATTTTTTTCCTTCGGCCTTTTTCCCTAATGATTTGAACACTTGCTCTAATCTGACAACATGTTCTTTTGTTTGCGCTAAATGATCTTTGATAGCAGTTTTTAATTTAATGTCAGTGGCATTATCATACATTTTCGGCAATGATTTTACCAGAGCATTTTCAGCCCAGTAGATGTCTTTTAGTGCATCTATAAAAAAATCTTTAAGCGTAGTAGCAACTTGACTTTTTTCGGTTTTTGTAGTTTTTGTTTTTTTAGCAGCCATAATGTTTATTTTTATTTGGGTTCACTATATAAATAATTTTTTAGCCCAAATTGTTTAAAACAGGTTTAAATTTTTTGTATCCACGATATTTGTTTTTTTGGTTAGTGAATGGTGAGTGGTGAGTGGTGAACAGAAAAAATCAGTGATGAATAATCAGTGATGAGTGATGTTTTTTAACCTGAAGCCCGAAACATGAAACCCGAAACTTTTTTAGTCAATAGTCAATGTTTTTTCGCCAACAGCTAACGGCCAATTGCTAATAGCCATTTAATCAGTGATGAGCTTTTTTTCATTGTCAATTGTCAACTATCAATTGTCAATTTAAAAAGTCAATGTTCTATGTCAATAGTTATAGTTGTTCAGCAAATTGCTAACGGCCAATTGCTAATAGCCAAATAAAAAAACCTTCACCACTTTCGTAGTAAAGGCTTTCTTCTTTTAACCCTTAAAAATTAATTCACTTGTTCTTTATTTTTTGTAAACTGAATATCAATATTCAACTTCACATCTTCTGCCACCAAAACACCACCGGCTTCTAAAGCTGCATTCCAATTTAATCCCCAGTCTTTACGATAAATTTTTCCTGTAATTACAAATCCTGCTTTATCATTTCCCCACGGATCTTTTAAGATACCGCCAAACTCCACATCTAATTTTACAGATTTGGTGATGTCTTTAATTGTAAGATCTCCGGTTAAAACAAAATCTCCTTCATCCATTTTTTCAATTTGTGTGCTTACAAATTTCATTTCAGGATATTTGTCTGAATCAAAAAAATCTGCACTGCGCAAATGTGTATCTCTTGCTTCTGCACTTGTATTCACCGAAGCAGTTTTTGCAGTAAATTTAATTTCTGCAGTGGAAAAATCTTCCCCTTCTGTAGTTAAAGAAACATCATAGTCTTCAAATTTTCCACGCACATTTGTAATCATCATGTGCTTTACTTTAAAGCCTACTTCTGAATGTGCAGTATCAGCCATCCATTGTGTTTTACTTGCTGTTGTTGTCATAATAATATTCTTTTTTATTAACTGAATTAATTTAATAAGTCGTCATCGGCACTTCTATCAACAAAATTTCTGCATCGTCTGTTAGTGCTTTTATATTTATGGTTTCTATATCAGTGATACCAATTGCATCTCTTCGCTGTAATATATTTTCGTTTAAAGAAATCTCACCGCTTAGTATAAATGCATAAAGTCCATTTATTGTTTTATGAATTTTATATTCCACACTTTTCCCCGCATCAAATTTCCCCAGATTAAACCATGCATCTTGATTAATCCATACACCAGCACCATTTGCATCAGGCGAAATAATTTGTTGCAATTTATTTTTTCTATCCGCCGCATTCAATGTAATCTGATCATAACGAGGCTGCACATTTCTTTTATTTGGAATAATCCATATCTGTAAAAATTTTACTTGTGCATTTTTATTCCTGTTGTATTCACTATGACGTACACCGGTTCCTGCACTCATCACTTGAATGTCGCCATTTTTAATAACAGTTACATTTCCCATGCTGTCTTTATGTTCCAAATCTCCTTCCAATGGAATACTTATTATTTCCATGTTATCATGCGGATGCGTTCCGAAACCCATTCCTGCTGCAACAGTATCATCATTCAAAACACGCAATGCACCGAAATTAATTTTTTCAGCATCATAATAATTTGCAAAGCTGAAACTGTGAAATGATTGTAACCAACCGTGGTCGGCAAACCCTCTTTCATTCGCTTTAATTATAGTATTGTTTTTCATAATAATTATACATGATTTGCTATTGTATAATATGTTATTGCAAAGTTAAGTTGGATGATACCAGAAAATTGTTGAAGTAGATTAAGAAAGTGAGTAGTGAATGGTGAATGGTGAATGGTGAATGGTAAATGGTAAATGGTAAATGGTAAATGGTAAATTAAAAAATCAGTGATGAGTAATCAGTAATGAGTTTTTTTAGTCAATGTTAAAAGTCAATAGTCAATGTTTTCTCGCCAATTGCTAAAAGCCAACTGCTAATAGCCAATTAATTAGTGAGGAGTTTTTTTTAACTCGAAACCCAAACTTGAAACCCGAAACTTTGAACCTTCTAACACTAACTTTTTTTCTTCGTTTTTCTATTTCTTATTTTACTTAAAAATTCCGGCGACATACCGAGGAAGGAAGCGATATGATGTTGAGGAATACGTTGAGGAATTTTGGGATAACGCTTTATAAATTCTTTATAGCGTTCTTCTGCAGTTTGTGTATAGGTTTGAAGTAAGCGATATTGCATTGCAATATTAGAACGTTGCAACATAATGCGAAACATGCGTTCGAATTTTGGTATCTCATCAAATACTTTTTCTTTATTCTTTTTTGTCATTCGCCAAAGAACACTGTCTTCCAACGCCTGAATAAATAAGCGTGATGGTTTTTCTTCCATATAACTTTGCAAATCACTGAGCCACCAATCTTCCACGGCAAACATCAGGTTCACATCAAATCCATTATCATCAATATAGTAAATGCGTACACAACCTTTAATTACATACCATTCGTATTTACATATTTGGCCTGCTTCCAAGAGATATGTTTTCTTTTTTACTTTTAGTTTTTCAAGCAGACTATGATATAAATTTCTTTCGTCATCATCTATTACAATACACCTGTTGATATAATTATCAATTTCAGCATACGCATTTTCTGTAGCGTCAATTTTTGATTTCGGTTTTGGCATATACAGTGATTTGAATGTCTGATAATTTGCTATTAAAAATATAACAGTTTTAATTGTGCTCAAGATTAAAAAGCAACAGTCCTTTGTAAAAAATTAACATTAAAGAACATAATGCAATTAGAAATAATAAAAAACCTTTGCGCAAAAACTTTGTGTCCTTTGCGGTATAATCCTTATGGTCTAAACTTCTGACGATTTATAAACCAGCTCACTCCAAGTTTAAAAACTATATCTGTGTAACTGTTTATTTCTCCGTATTCTTTATAAGCAGGAGACCAAGTAAAACGGGGAGCAATAGTGCCTGTAATAAAAAAGTGGCTGCCGGTTTTATAAGATGCAACAAATGCAGGTTCAACCGCAAATACATATAATGGATTTGGTTTCGTTAATGCAAAGCCATTATAAATATTTAAATCAGTACTTATCATCCAATTACTTTTTATGTAAGTAACACTTTCTTTATCCGCAGCACGAATAAATCCTGTAGGCCGCATCCATACTTTTGAATATCCTGTTTGAATTAATACCTGACTTCCCCAACCTGTTATGCTGTATTCTGCACCGAGATTATATAACACACCAAATTTTTTAATTACAGATGTATAGGTTGCATCTAAAGTAAATCCGGAAGAGATATCAAAATCAAAATTGTTGTTGTAATACAAACCAACTGCATTTCCCGCTTGCACAGAATATTGTTGTGCATGTAATGCTGTTGCAGAAAATAATAATATGCTGAGTATAAATTTTTTCAATTGAGATTATTTACTTCAAAAAATTTTTCGATAAACAGTATCGTTTCTGCTTGTTGTTGCTCTCTTGTAATTGTTGCATTTCCATCACCATTCTGTTCACCATAATCACCAAAGAAAGCATGTATGCCACCATCAATTTTATGATAATATGTTGCACCCGGATACATCAACATACTATCTGCATTTGTAATTGTAATTCCTGTTGGTAATAAATCGGAGGCATTGTCAATATCACTTTGAGAAACCAAACCATCAAGACTTCCATACATAGAAAGTACAGGAATAAACAGTGAAGAAATATTTGTGTTGTCTCCCGGATATGCAGCTAATAATATTAATCCTTTAAAAGTATTTTTTTCTTTTGCTATTGTTGTGCAAGCTATAGAACCTCCAAGCGAATGTCCTGCAATAACCCAATCATCCACATAAGAAATATCTTTAATTACCTGCATGCCTTTATCTGCATTTAATACCGCAAGATTTGCAGGTTCCTTTACAATGGCAACTGTATGTCCGTTACCACTTTTTGCAAACTGCGCCATTAATGAAATATACGCATGTGGATCTACAAGCCCACCGGGATAAAATAATAATCCGGTATTTCCGGGAATTCCTGTTTCAGATTCTATTAAAATATATTCCCGTTCTTCTGTTATTCTTACGCCATCAATTTGTGGTAAATCAGGCAGATAACTACAAGAAGTAATTGAAACAATTAAAAGAAAAATGCAGACAATATTTTTTATCATAATTAATGTATCAACTCAATTACTAATGCACTTTGTTTTGGAATTGTAATGGTTTTCAAATCAGAAAGTGTTTCGCCGCTAATAACGTTTTTACCTTTTGTATAAGTATGCAATCGTTCATAGAATCTTTTTGTATTCACTATTCCTTCTTTCTCATTAGAATTTAAAATTACCATCACACAAGCATCATCAGTATATCGAAAATATACATAGATACCATCTTCAGGAATGTATTGCATCAGCTTGCCGTCTGCAAAAACAGGATTATCTTTTCGCCAATTGGCAAGTGTTTGAATAAATTCAAAATATTCTTTCTCTTCTCCCAAAATATTTTTCTTATCAAATTTATTAATGGTATCTCCAGACCATCCTCCGGGGAAATCAGGACGCAATGCATCTAATGGATTTGCATATCCTTCAAATAAAATTTCATCGCCATAATACCATTGCGGAATGCCCCTGGTGGTCATAAAAAATGCAGCAGCCATTTTTGTTTTCGCAAGACTCTTTCCCACCATGGAATAAATTCGGCTTACATCATGATTACTAAGAAATAATACATTGTAATATGCACTACCATATAAATAATCCTGCGAAAGGATATGATATATTCTGCGCAATCCTTCTGTCCATCCAAAATTTTCATTCAATCCTTTATGCATGGCTTCATACAAAGTAAAATCAGTTACACCCGGCAATAATGAATTATAACCTGTAGTTAAATTATTATCTCCTGCAAAATATCCTTGTACACCAACACCATCCACCCATACTTCCGCAAACACTCCGAAGCCCGGATATTCCAAATCAATTGCTTTTTTCCAATCAATTAAAAACTGCAAATCAGAATACGGATAAGTATCTAATCTGAATGCATCCACTTGCGCATATTCCACCCACCAGATATTATTTTGAATTAAATAATTTGCAACAAAAGGATTGCGTTGATTTAAGTCGGGCATCTGTTTATCAAACCAACCATCGCTCATTAATTTTTTATCTGCTTCACTTGCATACATATCATGCAGAGAAGAAGTACGATAGTTTGTTCTAGTAAATTCCGGCCAAACATTTACCCAATCATCCATCGGCATATCGCGAATAAACCAATGCTGATCGCCCACATGATTATGCACTATATCCATCACCACTTTTATATTGCGTTTATGACATGCACTCACATATTCTTTATATAATTCATTTGTTCCAATGCGAGAATCAATGTTATAATTATCTGTTGTTGCATAGCCATGATAACTATATAATGGTTGATCATTTTCAATCATTGGTGTTGTCCAAATTGCTGTAACTCCAAGTGACTGTATATAATCCAAATGATTTATAATTCCCTGCAAATCTCCACCATGTCTTTTCAATACAGAACTTCTATCAATGTCTTTTTCCTGCATTGTTTCAAAATTATCATTGGTAGTATCACCATTTGCAAAACGATCGGGCATTAATAGATAAATAAAATCACCACCATCCAAACCATAATTAAAATTTCTTTGCGTGCGTTTTTTTAATTCATAGGAAAATGAAAATGATTTTTTACTTGCATTAAATTCCATTGGAACTAAACCCGGTTTTGCTGTTGAGTCAATCAACAGATTTATAATAATGTAATTCGGATTTTTAACATACTCAGTAGATAATAATTCTACACCGGGGTAATTAATTGTGATTACACTGCCGGTAATATTTTCACCGTGAATTAATAATTGCAAATTTGGATTATGCATTCCTACCCACCAGTTTGGTGGAGCAACATGTTGCACTTGTTGTGAAAATACAAAGAGTATAATTTGCAGAAATACTATCAGTGAAAATATTTTTTTCATAATCATTAAAATTAAAAAAGGGCTTCAACAAAGAAGCCCTTTCAAAAATATATATTGATAATTAAATTACCCGAAATTAATATCCCGGATTTTGTACAAGATTCGGATTTGCAACAATGTCTGCTTGTTAATTTTAACTGCAATATGATTCTCAAAGAAAAACATTGTGCGATCTTTCTTGTCTTGAAACAAGAAAGAACCAAAGAAATTCAAGGCTGTACAGTATTTCTTTGAATTCTACTCAAGTGAATTTCTTCAGCGCAATACAAGCCGTTGTGCTGCGCTTCACTTCTGTATGGCTTCCACAAAAGCCTCCGCACAAAATTCACTTGTTTGAATTCTACAGAAACCCTGTAAGGCCGATGAACATCTTGCTTCTATGGGTAAATGATATGAAATAAAAAAGATTTATGGAAATCAAAAGCTCTGCGTGATTAATTACTATGGAGCTTTTTCTTTTATATGCATTGCACAACTTAATTATTTATTTAGAATCAGGATTATTAAAGAATTTATTTGCATTGATTTTTTTTTAAATAGAATTAAATCATTGTGCGTTCTTTCTTGTCTTGAAACAAGAAAGAACCAAAGAAATTCAAGGCTGTACAGTATTTCTTTGAATTCTACTCAAGTGAATTTCTTCAGCGCAATACAAGCCGTTGTGCTGCGCTTCACTTCTGTATGGCTTCCACAAAAGCCTCCGCACAAAATTCACTTGTTTGAATTCTACAGAAACCCTGTAAGGCCGATGAACATCTTGCTTCTATGGGTAAATGATATGAAATAAAAAAGATTTATGGAAATCAAAAGCTCTGCGTGATTAATTACTATGGAGCTTTTTCTTTTATATGCATTGCACAACTTAATTATTTATTTAGAATCAGGATTATTAAAGAATTTATTTGCATTGATTTTTTTTTAAATAGAATTAAATCATTGTGCGTTCTTTCTTGTCTTGAAACAAGAAAGAACCAAAGAAATTCAAGGCCTTACAGTATTTCTTTGAATTCTACGCAAGTGAATTTCTTCAGCGCAATACAAGCCGTTGTGCTGCGCTTCACTTCTGTATGGCTTCCACAAAAGCCTCCGCACAAAATTCACTTGTTTGAATTCTACAGAAACCCTGTAAGGCCGATGAACATCTTGCTTCTGGGTTGTTTTTTTTTTTTTTTTTTTTTTTTTTTTTTTTTTTTTTTTTTTTTTTTTTTTTTTTTTTTTTTTTTTTTTTTTTTTTTTTTTTTTTCTTAAAAAAAAAAAACCCAGTTTTTTTTTTTCTCCCTCCCCCCCCCGGCCGCGCCGCCGCGCCCCCCCCCTCCCGCCCCCCCCCAACCCCCCCCCCCCATTCCCCTTTTCCCCCGGAACCCCCGGGCCGTCTTTCTATGGGTAAATGATATGTAATTAAACTGTTGGATGGAGGATAAGAGATGGGTCAGAAAAATAAAAAAAGGGCTTCTATGTTGAAGCCCTTTCAAAAATATACATTGATAATTTAATTACCCGAAATTAATATCCCGGATTTTGTACAAGATTCGGATTTGCAACAATGTCTGCATTTGGTAATGGATAAATATTTAAATATTCGTCTGTTGCAGTACCTCCCGGTACATTGCCTTTATATGGCCATAAATAAGTGCCGCCTGTAAATAAACCAAAGCGAATTAAATCAGTACGACGTTGACCTTCCCATTGTAATTCTCTTGCACGTTCATTAATTATTTTATCTAAATCAATTGAAACTACATTATGTGAAGCATCACCATAAGCACGTTCACGCACATTATTGAAATAGGTTATTCCCAAGCCCATATCAGCACCACCACGCACGGCAGCTTCAGCATACATTAAATACACATCTGCCAATCGGAACATGGGAAAATCAATATCAACAAAATCACCAACAGGATCGGAACCGGCTTCACCACCTTGTGTAATATTTCTCCATTTTGCCACTGCAAATCCTTGTGTAAATTGAGCAACATCTTCAATTTCTAAAGTCTGTCCATCGGTATAAAACATATTGCGTGTATCATCAATATCGGGAAACTGATTTACAAAAGCTGATGTAGCTCTGTTTCCCCCCCATCCGCTGTTAACACCAAACTCTGAAACAGGCATTGATCCTCCAATGGATGCATGCACAAGGAAAGAAGTACCTCCATAGGTTTGTGTATTTAATCCATCAAACGTAACCGGAAAAATCACTTCATTGCTCATATGATTATCTGCATAAAATAAATGTTTGTATTCCGGCTCTAAAGAATAACCTGCATCAATTACTTTTTGGCAATAGATTGCACAATCTGCATAACGATCTGTCCCATTATACACTTCAGAATTCAAATATATTTTTGCAAGCAAAGTCCAAACGGCTGCTTTATCAGCACGGCCATATTCATTTGCATTTGCATTCACCATAGAAGATTCAATTGCTAACAATTCCGATTCGATATAATCAAATAAATCTACTCTTTTAATTTGCGGAGGAAAGAAAGCACCCACTGCATCTTCTTCAGTTACGAAGGGAACATTTGCAAATAAATCCATTGCATGATAATAACTTAATGCACGCAGAAATCTAGCTTCTGCACGATAGGTACGAATAGTTGATTGTTGTGCATCTGTAAATCCTCTATCGCTCATATTCGCATCAGAAGCTTCACGAATAAATTCATTACACAATGGAATCTGATAAAAAATTCTGTAGTACATCGCTTGCACAAATGAACTTGAAGAATTCCATGTAGAAGTATTTAATTCAGGAATACCGACGTCATTCCATGCGCAAATTACCTCATCTGTTGGCAGTTCCTGTAAGTTCCATAATACACGTATGTAAGCAGAAAATCCTTCATCAATTCCGATGATATCCGGATCGCCCGCAGGACCTTGATTTCCTGATACTGCAAGACCTGCATATAATTTTGCAAGCACATGAATATACAAATCCGGGTCTTCATAAACCGCTGTGGTATTTAAACCGTATTCCGGCGAAAGATCAAGCTTATTGAAACATGCAGTAAGTGAAAAACTTACGATGCTTACAAAAGCGATTATATAAAATAATTTATTTTTCATTCTTAAATAATTTAGAAGTTAAAGCTTAAGTTAACTGAATACGTTCTTGGTCTTGGATAAAAATTATTATCTATACCCGAAGCAATTTCCGGATCAAGACCGCTGTAAGAACTTGCAACAAAAACATTTTGTACAACTGCAGTTGCTCTGAAACCTACATTGCCATTTATAATTTGACCGAAGTCATAACCCACATTCACATTATCCAATCGAACAAAGCTTGCTTTCTCTACATAGTAGTCAGAAAATAATTGTGGATTTTTAAATTCAGTTTCATTATAATTATCAACCACATTATTGAGATATCCTTTTGAAGAACCTACATTGAAAAAGTTACCGAGATTTGAATTGATATTATTATACACATAGCCTCCAAACTCACCTCTTAAACTGAAACCTGCGCTCCATTTTTTATAGTTGTAATTACCATAAAATCCTAAGTAGAAATCAGGAGCAGGATTACCATCAAAACGCACAAGGTCATCTGCATTTATTTTACCATCATTATTCTGATCTACATAACTGCCTTCCACAGGTTTTCCTGCTTCATACTGTTGCTGATAAGTATAAAAGGTATAAGTAGGAAATCCCACGGAATGAATTTGAATTGTACTTCCGACACCACCAGAAATACCTCCTACCAAAATACCTTCACTTGTTGGATCAGGAACTGTAGTAAGATTTGTTATTTCATTTTTGTTGTAAGTACCATTGAAACCAAATTCAAGATAAGTATTTTCATTATCCATAAAAATATAACCCAATGTAATTTCCATACCTGTGTTTTCCATACTACCTACATTGGTTAATAATTGATTGGTAAAATTTGTGCCTGCAGGAATCGGAATTACGGATAATAAATCATCAGTAGTTTTTTTATAAAATTCCAATGAACCATTGATGCGATTATTATTAAATCCAAAGTCTAAACCCACATTGATAGTGGTTGTTTCTTCCCACTTAATATTTGGATCATATCCATCAGGACGCAATACATAATAAAACAAATCGCCAAACTGATATTGTGCTGTAGAAGTACCTTCTGCATAGTTGGCGATATATGGATAATCATTACCCTGAATATCCTGCTGACCTGTTATACCCCAACCTAATCGTAATTTCAGAAAGGATAATGAACCGGCATTCTGCATAAAACTTTCTTCGCTTATTCTCCATGCACCTGCTACTGAAGGAAATAATCCCCAACGAGTATCCGGACTAAAACGTGAAGAACCATCTTCACGCAAAGTTGCTGTCAATAAATATTTCTCATTAAACACATAATTCAATCTTCCATAAAAAGAGATCAATGCATTATCTGTTTTAAATGGAATTCCCGGAGGCGTAATTGTATCGCCGGCAACATTCATATCCGGTTGCGCTGGACTTTCTGTAACCCAATATTGATAGGAATAACCACCTGTTAAATCAAAACGACTTTTAATTGATTTTAAATCTTTTGCATAATTAAAATACAATTCTAATAAGTTGTTGTTTTTACTTTGTTCATACACATTATCAACGCCACCTCTTAAATATGCCGAAGCTGCATCCGCAGGAACAAACACAGTTCCGTTGCTATTTGAAATATCTGTTCCGAGATTTAAGAATGCATGTAACTCAGGTAATACAGGTAATGAATAATCAAGTAAAACATTTCCAATAAATCTGTTCACCTTGCTTTTATCTTCACGTTGATTTAATAATCCAACCGGATTACGTGGAGCCAATTGATTTGGATCACCGGTGTTGGGATCAAGCCATTCAAAATATCCACCATAATCACTATTACCGGAATTCACGGATTGTGAAGGATCAAAAGTTACTGCAGAACCTATAGCACCTTGATCAGCAAAAGTGTTGCTATTATTATAAAATTTTGCGTTGGCATCCACCTTTAAATTATCATTGAAAAGTGTTGGATTTAAATTTAATGTTACACCCACTCTGTCTAATTGTGAAGTGCGCAAAATTCCATCTTCATGATAATATTCCATTCCTAAACGATAAGGTAAATTTTTAATACCACCTGTTAGTGATAAATTATTATCGGTATTAAATCCTAAATGATAAATCTCTTTTTGCCAGTCGGTATTTTCTGTTCCCAATTTTTCTTTTTGAGAAACAGAACCCTTTTCATTTATCAAAGAACGAAACTCATCACCGTTAGGAACAGCTACATAACCGGTTACCTGAGCAACACCATTATTGGTACTGAAATCCACATGCAATTTATCAGAAGCTTTTCCTTTTTTGGTAGTGATAATCATTACACCGTTAGCAGCACGAGAACCATAAATTGCGGCAGCAGATGCATCTTTTAAAACAGTAATACTTTCAATATCATTTGGGTTTAATAAACTCAGTGGAGTGGATGCACCATTGATAGAACTATTGTCAACCGGCACACCATCAATCACAATCAAAGGATCATTACTCGCATTTAAAGATGAGCCACCACGAATACGAATTTGACTTCCCGCTCCTGGCATACCACTGTTGGAAGTAATTTTTACACCCGCAATTTTTCCTTGCACTAATTGCTCCGGCGTAGAAATATTTCCTTTGGCAAAATCTTTTGTGGTAACTGCAACAACAGAACCAGTAAGGTCTTTTGTTTGCGTTGTACCATATCCGATTACAACTGCTTCATCCAAAATATTTACATCTTCCTTCATTATAAAAGAACGGTTAACAGTTTGACCGGCAGCAAATGTGATGCTCTCTATAGTTGTGAGATATCCCACATAAGAAAATACAACATTGTGGATTCCCGGATTTATTCCGCTTAGGATGTAGTTACCATCCATATCGGTAACAGTACCCGTTGATGTACCTTCTAAAAGAATGGTGGCACCGATTAAAGATTCTCCGAATTCATCCGTTATTCTTCCTTGTAATGTGGCTGATTGAGCAGCAGCAATAAGTGGAATTGATAACAAGCAAACCAGCAGAATTCTTTGAAAGCTTGAGTAGACTTTTCTCATGAATATTGGTTTTAAATTTTTAAAGAATTGATTTCCCCGATTTGACTTATAAAATATAAGCTTCCGGTTTTCTCTGCAAGTTTAAGTATTTACTATCATATAAGTAATGATTATTTTTTCAAACCATTAAATTAGAATTCCTATTAATAGCAAGGCTATGGCGGTTATTCCGACACACCTTTAATCCTCAAATGACTTCGGCTTACATCAATATTTGGCTTTAGAGGTGTTATCTAAACGAATTCAATGGATGCTCTGGAAAAATGATTTTCATTTATAAGTAAAATATTCCCGTTAAAAAGTTTTAAAAAAATTTATTAATCCGCTATGCATTAAAAGTTTCTCTACCTTTATTCTACAATTTTAAAAAATCTAAAAAGAAAATTATGAAAAGAAAATTACTTACAACCTTAAGCTTGTTTATGATACTTACCGGAGCAAGCTTTGCCCAACTTGTAACTATTACTTACAATGCAAACATTGGTAGTGGTGCCTTAGGTGCCGGTGCCGCAAGTGAAGTGTATATCCATAGTGGCGGTGGTGTTGCAGGTCCATGGGAAGCTGTGGTAGGCAACTGGGGAATGGATGATGGTATTGGTGAAATGACTGAAACTGATGATGATATCTGGGAAATTGAACTGCAATTAGATGAGTACTATGCTACTGCAGGATACACAGGTGGTATTCCTGTAAACTTCATCGGTATGGTTTTCAGAAATGGAGATGGAACCTTAGAAGGAAAAAATGAAGGTGCAGATATTATTTCTACTTACGATGCAGGTACTGATTCATATTCTACAGATTGCGAATGTGCAAACGTTGCTAAAGTAATTCCACAAAGTGTAAATACTATTGATGGTATTTCTAATATCACAATCGGACCAAATCCTTTTACATCTAATGTAGAAATTGCTTTCAATTTAGTAAGCAATGAAAAAGTTACATTAACTATTTACAATATGATGGGTGCGCAAGTTGCAACTCTTATTAATGGCAACTTAGGTGCAGGTAATCATGTTGCAAACTGGAATGGTAATAACCTTCCTGCAGGTAACTATATGTACCGCTTACAAACTGGTGCTGAAGCTACTTCCGGCAGCATTGTTAAATTATAATAATTAATTCTTTTATAGAAAACCCATCTCGAAATTATCGGGATGGGTTTTCTTTTTATATACATAATTGATTCAGCAAAATAATATTTACAAACCAAAGACTTACTTATAAATTGATTAGAAGTATTTTAGTAATTAAAGATTTATAACATCATGAAATTTTCTGCACTTTTTATTACACTATTTTTTAGCACTCTATTATCTGCACAAGTAGTTTCTACTATTCCGATATTTCCGCATGCAGATGATTCGGTTACAATAATTTTTGATGCAACAAAAGGCAATGGCGCCCTCACCGATGTGCCGCCACCCATATTTGCGCATACAGGTGTGGTAACAAATAACAGCGCCTCATTTACAAGTTGGGTGAATGTGCAAGGCAATTGGGGAACCTACGATGAAGAAGTATTGATGACAGAAATTGGTGAGAATCTTTATAAAATAAAATATCATATCCGTGATTTTTATGGTGTGGATGCCGAGGATACAATTTTCAGAATGGGATTTGTTTTTCGCAATACTGATGGAAGTATTGTGGGTAGAGAAGCAGATGGTTCTGATATATTTGTTGAGGTATATGATGCCGGATTAAATGTGTCAATTATTTCTCCTTCTTATGATCCTTATTTAGTTGAGCTTGGTGAATCTATTCCAATTTCTGCTGCTGCCACTTTTGTTGATAGCATGTTTTTATTTATTAATGATGTGCTGATTACTTCTGTGGAAGATTCCAGTATAGATTATAATTTTCTTACTACAGAATATGGTGAAGGTGTAATTCGTATTAAGGCAAAATCTGGTGCAGAAATAAAAGAAGATACAGCCTATTATTTTGTGCGTCCTCCGGTTACAGTTGAAGCATTACCCACCGATTTGCATCAGGGAATTAATTATGTAGATGACAATACAGTTACGCTTGTGTTATATGCACCGCTGAAAGAATATGTGTTTGCAGTAAATACATTTCATAACTGGAAAGAGAGTGTAGATAATTATATGAAAGTGGATACCGACATGGCTACTTTCTGGATTACAATTTCAGGCTTAACTGCCGGAGAAGAATATGCATATCAATATTTAATTGACGGTAATCTTTGGGTTGCAGATCCGCTTGCAGAAAAAATATTAGACCCGAATGCGGATAGTGGAATTCCAATTTCTGTGTATCCCGAAAATTTAGAATATCCCGCAGGTGTTTCTACAGGAATTGTTTCTGTTTTTCAAACGGCGCAACCGGAATATGATTGGATGGTTCCGGAATTTACTCCACCTGCTGTTGAAGATTTAGTTATCTATGAATTATTGGTTCGTGACTTTGCATCCGTGCGCAGTTATCAAACATTAATTGATACAATTAATTATTTAAAAACGCTTGGTGTAAATGCAATTGAATTAATGCCAATCATGGAATTTGAAAACAATGATAGTTGGGGTTATAATCCAAGTTTTTTTATTGCTCTTGATAAATATTATGGTACACGAACAAAGTTTAAAGAGTTTGTAGATATCTGTCATCAAAATGGAATTGCCGTGTTGTTGGATATTGCAATGAATCATGCTTTCGGTCAATGTCCGCTTGTGCGTATGTGGTGGGATCCTGCATTAAATGCGCCGTCTGCGGAATCCCCTTATTTTAATACAGTGGCTAAACATGATTATAATGTCGGCTACGATTTTAATCATGAAAGCGAAGCGACAAAAAATTTTAGAGACAGAGTTTTTACTTATTGGTTAAATGAATATAATGTAGATGGTTATCGATTTGATTTATCGAAAGGTTTTACACAAAATAATACTTTGGGTGATGTGGGTGCATGGGGTGCGTATGATGCAAGCAGAATTGCAATATGGAAAGAAATTTATGATACACTGATTGCTACTGAAGAAGATGCGATATTAATACTCGAACATTTTGCGGATAACACCGAAGAAAAAGAATTAGCAAATTATGGTTTTTTATTGTGGGGAAATATGAATTATAATTATGGTGAAGCTGCAATGGGTTGGGGAAATGCCGGAGGAAATTCCAGTTTGTTTTGGGCAAGTTATATATCCCGTGGTTGGGATAATCCGCATGCAGTTGTGTATATGGAAAGTCATGATGAAGAAAGATTGATGTATAAAAATGAAACGTTTGGCAACAGCACAATTCCGGATTATAATTGTAAAGATCAAAATATTGCATTGGCAAGAATGGAACAAGCAGCAACATTTTTATTTACTATTCCCGGACCAAAAATGATTTGGATGTTTGGTGAGTTGGGATATGATTACAGTATTGATTTTGGTTGCCGTGTTTGTCCGAAACCTGTGCGTTGGGATTATTTTACTGACCCGAATCGCTATAGACTTTATACTATTTATGCAGCACTTGCAAATCTGAAAACAACGTATGATGTATTTGGTACTGATGACTTTACTTTATCCGTTACAGGTCCTTTAAAAAGAATTAATTTAAATGATGATGCAATGAATGTAACTGTGTTGGGAAATTTTCAAGTAACAGCAGATGCAGTGTTACCAAACTTTCAACATACAGGTTGGTGGTATGAATATTTTACTGGCGATTCAATAAATATTTCTACAACAACAGATGGTATAAATATGGCGCCGGGTGAATATCGTTTATATACTGATGTGCGATTAACAACACCTGATATTCCTCAATCTGTTTTCGATGGAATTGCAACAACAGAAAATGGTATTACTATTTATCCAAATCCTGCAAGTGATATTGTGCATATAGAAATTGAAACTATTTATACTGCTGATGCGCAGTTAGAATTATATGATTTAACAGGCAAATTAATGTATGTTTCTAACAATGTGAATCTGCAAAATGGTGTAACAGGTTTTGATGTTGATGTGAAAATTTTAGGATTGCAAAGCGGCATGTATATCACAAAAATAATTGCGCAAGGAAAAATTTATACGGCGAAGTTGGTGGTGGAGTGAGCAGTGAATAGTGAATAAAAAAAATGAATGATGAGTAATCAGTGATGAAATTTTTTTAACCTGAAACTCGAAACAAAACGTAGAAAATTTTTTTTATAAAAAGATAAAATAAATTTTTATTTCTAATAAATTTATACGACTTTTATCGAATGGAAATTATTTTAAATAGTAATTACCCCCCCCCCCCAAGAAATTCTACTTTTGTCTTTCAGGTCTAATGAAACTTTGTGAAAAAAGTACACATCCACCTTAGTTGTTTATTTACGTTTTATCGAAAACACTTAACTCCTCAGTTTCAGTTAACAATTTAAATGAAATACAATGAAAACGAAATTATATACAACGATCATTATTATACTCACTGCCTTCAGCACACAATTAAATGCACAATGCTCTTACGCTTGGATTGGAATGGATTGGAGTGAATTTACTATTGAAATAACCGGAGGAGATTGTGCTCCTTCCACCCTAAAGGTAAACTGGGATTACTTTGTAGCTTCTTATGGGGGTTGCAGCCAAACTCATCAGTATAAAGCCACGGTAAAATTATACAGACGAAGTACTCCCACCGGAACAGGTACACTTGCACAAACTCAAGTAATTTCACCCAGCAGTTATCCAAAAGATTCGGCTGTATTTACAGTGGGTACCAGCTACTACTATTATGCTACGGTATTGGCAGAAACAAGAGTTACTAATGGCTGCTGCGGAACTACAGGATGGTATGGAAGTACTTGGGGCAACAGAAAAACAGTGAACGAGGTATTTATTGACGATGCACCTGTTGCAAATTTTAATGTAAACGGTTTAACAAGTTCCCTATGCGGTGGTGGGCCAGTGGATGTTTATACTTGCGGATCGTTTGTTTTAAATGATTTGAGCACTGGAAATATTGATGAGTATAGAGTATCCTATACTAAATATACTTCTGATTGTGGCGGACCAATAGGATCTTCACTTGCTAGTTCTTGGTATACCGGGAATCCTTCTGCAATAGATATGCATAGTATTTTTTCAGGTCAATTTACTAACAGTGCTAATGCAGGTTGGTATAAAATTAAGCTTGAAGTTAAAAACGATTGCGGAACAGGTTATTTCGAAAGGTGTATCAAGTTAACAAGCAGCACAACTGCGCTGGCTGATTTTAAATTTTTAAATGATATTGGAGGTTCTACTATTACACCCGGCACAAGTTGCGCTACAGCACCTTCCGTTTGTCAGGTTACACCTCAAATTGATCCTACATCCAGTACTGGAACAATAAATGAATATTATTTAAAAATAGATGAGTATAACAGTTCATGCACTTTTGTAAAAACGGTGGTGGATGGGTCGGACGATCCGGGAAGTATTTGCTCACTTTCTGAGCTAAACGTTATTTCATTGCCGTCTTATGTATATCAACACTGGGATTTGGGAGGTACCGCCGATCCGGTTTATTTTTATCATAATCCCAACATGCGATATAAGGTTACACTTACTGTATTAGGTGATTGTGGTTCTTATAGTAAAACAGGTTGGTTTGCAAATACAGATACAGATTGCAGATTTGGCGCTGAAGAAAATTTATTTGATTTTGATATATTTCCAAACCCGGCAAATGATGTTATTACAATTGCCTTTAGCGTAACCCGGTCATCTGATATTGTAATTGAGATTTACGATATGCAGGGAAATATTATTAATCGAATTTCGGATAAAGGTTATGAAGCAAATTCCAATTATAAACTGAATGCCGATATTGGTAATTTACCTGAAGGAATTTATCTATGCAAGTTTACAAATGGAAACACCACACAAACAAAAGCTTTTATTAAACAATAATTAAAAACAAAATGCAGCCATGTTAAAAATGCATGGCTGCGTTTTTAGATTATGAAAATATTTTTTGCTGTAATTCTGAATAGCCTTATTGCTTCAAATATTTATAGTCAAGAACTGTATCAAACATTTTTTGTGGTATATAAAGGTGATACTGTTCCTTATTATAGCAATGTTACTATTTGCGCTGGTGATACAGCAACTTTTTTTTCTGATACTGAATGGGAGCCATCCTTTTGGTTATGGTATTTTGACGGGGGAATTCCGGATACCACTTTTGAAAAAAGCCCTTCAGTAGTTTATAATAATATTGGGTTATTTAATGTTTCTTTATATGTTGGCGCCGAAGATGATATTTATGATACCGCCTATTTTCAAAATCTCCCTCTTATTACAGTTGAATATTGTCCCCCCATATCCAATTTTAATTTCTCCAATGAAATATGCATGGATGATTGTTTTAATACTAATAGTACATCATCGTATGCACCCACAACATGGCAATGGACATTTACATCGGGCAGTCCGCCGGAATGGAATGGCGAGCAGCCTCCGGAAATATGTTATGATACTACTGGTATTTTTCCTATTACTTTAATTACTACTAATCCTGCCGGTAGCGATACTCTTGTGCAATACATTACAGTAAATGAAATGCCTGAAGGGGAGGCCGTCACGCAAAATTTAGATATGAATTTCGGAGAGTTTATATTGTTAGAGTCCTGTGCAGAAGGAGCATTTTATCAATGGCAGCCAACAGAGTATTTAAGCTGTTCAGATTGTGCAGATGCACTCACAAATCCTGCAATACCGTTTATACAATATACCAATACAGTTTCAAATGAAAACGGTTGCGAAGTAGTATGTACTTACAACATCACAGTTAATAATCTGCCGGAGGAAATATTTATGCCCAACTCATTTACACCAAATGGCGATGGAATAAATGATGTATTTATGATCTCTCAAAAATTTATTCAATTACAAAGTTTTCTTATTTACGATCGTTGGGGTGAGATGATGTTTAACACAGAAAATGTTTTTGATGGTTGGGATGGAACATATGAAAATCAAAAAGTAAATTCAGGAGTATATATGTACATAATTAAATATTCACTCCCCGGCAACGATGGAATAAAAATAAAAAGAGGAAATGTTACAGTTTTGAGATGAGAATTAGTGGGTATTGAGTATCGGGTATTGGGTAAAAAAATGAGTGATGAGTAATCAGTAATCAATAATCAGTGATGAGTTTTTTCATTGTCAACTGTCAACTGTCAATTGTCAATTTTAAAAAGTCAAAAGCTAATAGCTAACGGCCAATAGCCAATTAATGAGTAATCAATGATGATTTATTTGTTGATACTTTTTAATTGTCTGAACTTTGATTAAAATGATTACATGAATACTATGATTATATATCAGTATTTATTTTTAATCATAGTTATCAAAAAATTAAATAAATCATAGTACAGACAACACGGAACATGAAACTCGAAACCCGAAACTTTTTTTTTCAATAGTCAATAGTCTAAGTTTTTTTTATTGTCCACTGTCAATTGTCAATTTTAAAAAGTCAATGGTCTAAGTTTTTTTGCCAATAGCCAATAGCCTTTCAATAATCAATCTTCTCTTGAATCAACATCGGTTTCCTTTTCTCATCCAAAGCATAAATCAATTGTAATAGATTTTCTTTTTGCATGGCAGTACATCCGGAAGTGGGAGAGTTTTCATCTTTCCAAACATGCAGAAAAATACAAGAGCCATTTCCTGAAATTATAATTTCTGCATTATAATTTACCCAAATACCATATTCATATTGCAAGTCGTTGCGCTGCATAAATTCAAAACTATTCCAATCCTGATTTGTAATTGTATCTGTATTAATTAATCTGTTATAATATTCTGATTGTACATCATCCACACATAAATAATTTTTATTCACTTGCTGAAAAGGCATTTTTAAATTTTCCATTGCATGATAACTAAAAACAGATCCTAAAGTAAATACACCTGCCGGTGAACAACCATCACCTTCCTGTTTTGTAATTGTTGCTGTTGTATCAAAAACAATATCTGTTGCAAATCCATTCCGTCCAATTTGAACAGGAAAACTGAATTGTTTCTTCCATTTATCTTTCACGGTTTCTCTTTCATAAAATATCAACTCACCATTTGATTGAATTCCTGAAGCAGTTACTAAAATTGCTTGCGTACTATTTACTAAATAGCCATTGTATTTAGCAGGTATTTGTGATACACAACTTTGCAGTAACATCATTAATAATGTAAAATAAAATATCTTTCCTGTTGGCATACGGTAAATTTAATCGAATTTTGATGTCAATAATTAATTGCAATATGAAAAAAATCTTTTCTCTATTTATTTATGCTTGTTTCCTGAGTTCAATATTATTTGCGCAAACAGCGATTACTTTAACCGTAGATGATATTGCAGATGCCGGAGATATTTATGTGGTGAGTAATGGAAATCCACTGGAAGATTATTCTTTAGATTATACAGGAGAAAATATTGTTTGGAATTATAATTTTCTTACACCAGTCACACAAGATTCTGTGGTGTGGTTGGAGCCTACCGAAACTAATGTTGCTTATTTTCTATTATGGTTTGTTTCAAACATCGCCGAAGAATCCGCACAAGTAATCTCATCTGATTTATTTTCAATAGAAGATATTTTTAATTTTTATAATCGCTCGGGTTCTGAACTTGCAATAAAAGGTTTTGCAGGAACAGTGGAAGGAATTCCATTACCCGCAGCTTATGATTCGCCGGATAAAGTCTATGAATTTCCAATAACGTATGGAAGTGATTATAACAGCAATTCCAGTTTCACTTTCGGCATTCCTGGTTATGGCTCCTGGGCAGAAGAAAAAGAACGCACTTGTGATGCGGATGGATGGGGAACTGTAATTACACCATTCGGTGAATTTGAAACCGTGCGTTTGCATTGCGAAATTGCAGTGAGTGATGTGTTTGAATATTCCGGTTTTGAAATTCCAATTTCATATACTTCTCATGAATACAGATGGCTTAGTCCGGATATGGGAATTCCTGTTTTACAAATAAATACACAAGCACTGTTAGGATTTGAAACAGTTACTCAGGTAATTTATCAGGATACATTATTACCTGCTCCGGTTTCAATTCAGGAAAATTTGTTGCATGCTGATATTACTCTGCAAAATCCGGTAAGCAATACAATGCAAATTGCTATTCAAGCAGAACAAGCATATCCGATGTATTTAATTGTGAAGGATACTAAAGGTGCAACAGTATTAGAAACAAAACAGGAAATATTGAATACAGGAATTAACAATTTCTCTTACTCAATAAATAATTTAGAAAGTGGAATGTATCTGGTAAATGTGGTAATGGATAATCGGGTAGTTGAAGTAAAAAAACTAATTGTATTAAAATAAAAAAACCGGGAGCAGTTTGAGAAAAGCCCCCGGCACCTATTAAAACAATCACTACTTAGAAAACTATTTACTATAAGCTCTACATTGCTATTAACAACACCTTATTTTAAAAGTTTTGTTTCAGCACATATAAGAAGTTAAGTAATTGTTAAGGTTTTTTTGAAAACAATCTTTCCCTTCTGAGGTTATCTTAATTATATTTGATTATTGTTGTTTAGGAAATTTTTTCGTCAGGAATCAATAACCTTATTTATAGCAACATTTAATTATTTCCAACACTTTCAAATTAATCAAAATGACTATTGGTTTATTTTTCGGCTCTTTTAATCCTATACATACAGGCCATCTTATTATCGCCGATTATTTTGCAAATAACTGCGCATTAGATCAAGTGTGGTTAATAGTTTCTCCGCAAAATCCACTAAAAGATAAAGCAACATTGCTGGACGAAAAACATCGTTTGTATATGTGCAATATTGCGGTTGAGGATAATTACAAATTACAGGCTTCTAATATTGAATTTCATTTACCAAAACCCTCTTATACAATTGATACGCTTACCCATTTGCAAGAGAAATATCCTGACAACAAATTTGTGCTGATAATGGGCTCTGATAATCTGGCGAGTATTGACAAGTGGAAGAATTATGAATTGCTGCTTAAAAATTTCACATTCTATATTTATACAAGGCCTGAATTTGAAATTAAAAACATTCCTTATAGCGGTGATATCCATTTTTTTGAAGTGCCGCAGATATTTATTTCCAGCTCCTATATTCGTCAGGCTTTAAAGGAGAAAAAGTCCGTGAGATACTTAGTGCCCGAAGTGGTGAGGACACATATTGAAGAAATGCATTTCTACGAAAAGTGAAAGAATTAGATAAAATGCACTTTATGTTATCAAGTGATGTTGAGCGGTGTACAAGTGACAAATGTGTGTAGATAAGAAAATGAAAAGATGGCTTGTGTAATTCAAATAGATGATTTTAGAAAACAGAATGTTATAAACCCATCATTGATGCACCATGAATTAACTTTGAAAAAATAATATATAACGAAAAGTTATGCTGTGCATAGTGAATACACAGGGTGTGAACAAAGCAGAATAAGTGTAGTTTTATTGAGAAGTAATTGTGAATCTACTGTGGGTAAAGAACAAATGATTGGGGATTAAATGATGCACAAGAAAACAGAAATATTTTTTCGAACAAATACACAGTGCTGATGATGATTATATTTTTAATTAAAAAAAGAAGATCGTAATGAATAGTGAGGATAACTTAAATGTGGATTTTGCAAAATTAGATCGCAAAGGCTTTATTGATTTTGAACCGGATCCCACTTTGGATTTAGTGGCCGAAATAAATAAATTGAAGAAAGAAAAGAATATGATTATTCTGGCGCATTACTATCAGGAAAGTGATATTCAGGATGTAGCCGATTATATTGGTGATAGTTTGGGTTTAGCGCAGCAAGCAGAAAAAACCAGTGCTGATATCATAGTATTTGCAGGAGTACATTTTATGGCAGAGACAGCAAAGATTTTAAATCCCACCAAAAAAGTGATTATGCCTGATTCTAATGCAGGTTGTTCGCTGGCTGATAGTTGTCCTCCACAATTATTTAAACGGTTTATAGATGCACATCCGGGGCATGTTGTAATCAGTTATATTAATTGTACTGCAGGTGTAAAAGCATTATGCGATATTATTTGTACAAGTACCAATGCCGTGAAAATTGTAGAGAGTGTTCCAAAAGAAACACCGATCATATTTGCACCCGATAGAAATTTGGGAGCATATATTCAGAAAAAAACAGGAAGAGAAATGGTATTGTGGAACGGCACATGTATGGTGCATGAAATATTTTCTTTAGAAAGAATTAATAAATTAAAACAAGAAAATCCAACAGCAAAATTGATAGCACATCCTGAATGTGAAGAAGCAATTCTAAATCAAGCAGATTTTATCGGAAGCACAACAGGCTTGTTAAAATATTCGCAAACAGATTCAGCGCAATCATTTATTGTTGCCACCGAGCCAGGTATTATTCATCAAATGGAAAAAGCATCACCGCATAAAACATTTATTCCTGCACCACCCGATAATAGTTGTGCTTGTAATAATTGTCCGCACATGAAGCGCAATACTTTGGAGAAACTTTATGTAGCAATGAAGTATGAATTACCTGAAATTATATTGTCTGCGGATATCATTGAAAAAGCAAGAAAACCAATTGAAAGAATGTTGGAGATTTCAGCACAACACGGCTTATAAATTATTTAGTGCGGTATTTTTCTAACACTGTATTTATCTGTTGAATAGTTGTGTAGTTAACAGAGTAATGAATAAATTTTCCATCACGTTTTGTATTCACAAGATCTGCATTGCGCATAATTTTTAAATGTTGCGAAACAATAGATTGTTCTGTGTTGAGTAGTTTATAAATTTTATTGACATTGGCAGTTTTATTTTTATCTAACAACACTATTATTTTTAAACGCAACGGATGCGCAATTGCCCGCATTAATGAGGCAGCTTTTTCCAGAGTGCTTTGTTGCAAAGTTCCTTGTATAATATAATCTGCACCTTTAGCCATCAGTCAATTAATTCTTCAGTCATTTGTGCAATTTCTTTCAAGCGATCATAATTCAAACTATAAAAAATATACTTCCCTTTTCTATTTGTACTTACCACACCGGCTTTACGTAAAAAAGCAAGATGTTGTGAAGCTACCGATTGTTCCATGCGCATTTTTATATAAACTTCCGTAACTGTCATTTCTTTATTATCATCTAATAAGCGAATTATTTGTTGACGTAGTTTATGATTTACTGCACGCAGAATTATTACTGTGCGGCGGTATGAATTATAATCTAATTTAACCTCAGCTTCGTTAGGTGCATTTATAAGTTTTACGTTTGGATAAGAGGGCATAATTGAAAATCTAAACCTAATGTACAACTAAAATATAAAAACTAATAGTTAAATATTTCAAATGTCAAAAGAATGCCTTGCAATACCTGAAAATGTTTTGATATACTCTGGTTCAAATTCCGCAATATCACTGAATAGTTTATTTGAAAACATAGCAGTAGAAATACCTATCTGATGATTAGCCATCAATTGAAAATTATTCAGGAATGTACTGTTTGGATGCTCCAATACATGTTTGATTTTATTTACACCGCTACCAAAGAATAGAATTTCATTTGTTTCTAAATAAGAAATAAAATCATTGCTGTTCATAATCACTGCTTCAGGATTACGGATGCATTCAAGATTGGAATTATATATTGCAGTATAAACTTCCATGCGTCTTGCATCAATTAATGGAGCAAATAATAATGCAGGATTATTAAAATTTTCTGATGCACCGGATGCCATTGCCTGTAAAGAATTTACTGCGATAAACGGAATTTGTAAAGCATGACAAATTCCTTTTGCAAATGAAGCACCGATGCGCAATCCTGTATAAGATCCCGGACCGGCACTTACTGAAACTGCATTTAAATTTTTTATAGAAAAAGAATTGTTATCCAAAAGATTTTTCGTGATAACGGCAAGTTGTGCAGCATGATCATTTACATCATCACTGTTTTGTTGATCCCATAAAATTCCAGTGTTTGAAAGTGCAACAGAACACACAGGAGTACTGGTTTCAATATGCAGAATTACAGCCAATCAGAATTGCACTTTAAATTCCATATTCTCTTCGCCTCGCATTACATGCACTGTTGTAGCATCACCTTTTTCAAACATACTCAGCGCTTTCATATAACTCATCATATCCACTACTTCCACCGGACCTAATTTCACGACAATATCACCGGCAAGTAATCCTGCTTTTGCTGCAGGTCTGTCTTCCGTAACTGCATCAATACGCATTCCTTTTCCTTCAAAAATATAATCGGGAATTACACCTAAAGTCACTGTGAATCTCGGTGCATTTTCATTGCTGTCTTCTTTTGTTTTCATAAATTCTATTTTACCTTTTGCATTGTAATTAGCAATAATATCAATCACATAATTTTGAATTAATTCTATACCATCATAATTAATTTTATCCTCATCATCCGATGGTTTATGATAATCACTGTGTGTTCCTGTAAAAAAATGCAACACAGGAATATCTTTTAAATAAAAAGAAGTATGATCGGATGGTCCAACACCGGACTCTGTAGTTTTTAAAACAAAACGATTATTATTTATTGTATCCAGGTTTGCAAATGCAGGTGAAGTACCCACACCATTTATTATCAGATTATTTTCTTCATCTAATCTGCCGACCATATCAAAGTTCAGCATGTAATTTATATCCAATGGTTCAAGCGCTTTGCTGGAAGCAGAATATTTAGAACCATACAAACCCAATTCTTCTCCTGAGAATGCAATGAATAAATAATTATTGTTTTTATAAGAGAGTAATTGCAATGCTTCCGCAAGTTCCATAATCATTGCAGTACCACTTGCATTATCATCTGCGCCGTTATGAATAGCAGGTTTGCCACGATATAAAGAACCACCCATTTCATTATAACCTAAATGATCATAGTGCGCACCAATTACAATAGTTTCTTTTGCATGATTATCAATAAAGCCTAAAATATTATGACCGGTTTTTTCAATATCTAATAATTCAGTTTCTAACGTAACCGGTTTTTTTTCTGCAATAATTTTTTCAGCAATAGATTCAGTTACATACATTGCGGGAATGGATACAGCAGAAGTTTTCATGGTGTAATCCATTCGTGGAGTTTCATAATTGCTATCCACATTATAAAAAATAATTCCGGCAGCGCCATTTTCAATTGCTGCATTTACTTTACTTCTTTCATCTGCATACGGATAAAATTTTGTGTGCGGATGATAGCCCTCCGGAGAAGATAATTTTACCAATACAATTTTACCTTTCACATTTTTTCCGGAGTAATCATTATAGTCAATTGAATCTGCTGAAATACCATAATCCAAATCAATCACTTCTGCGGAAATATTTGCAGTTCCGGATAATACAAGAGGATATACTTCCGGATAATCTATTTGCTTGTTGCCAACAGTTATAAAATTATTTTTTGTCGCTTCTTTACCTGCAGAAAAAGTAAAGCTTTGTATATATGTTTTGTTATCACCAAAAGGTGTTAATCCCAATGCTTTAAAATCTGCTGCAATATATTCCGCAGCCATCATTTCACCTTTGCTTCCTGTAAGTCTTCCTTCCAATTTATCATCTGACAAATAGGTAATGTGTTCTTTAAGCTCAATTACTGTTTTGTCCTGTGCAAATACACTTGAAAGAATTAATAATAAGGGGACAAGTGCAAATAAATACTTTCTCATTTTAAATTATTAAAAATTGATTTTATAACTTTTTATTATTTAGATGGTTTTAATAACGCTTCATATCTCTCGAGTTCATTAAGCACACGCACTGCTTCCTGAATATCCGGATCGTAATTAAAAGATAATTCTATGCGACCTACATCTTGATAATATCTACCTACAATTTCTTTATTCAGCTCATACAAAATTTCATTTTTAAATTTATACAAGTCTGTTTCTTTATTGTGATGAATCAGTGTTTTTAAATTATCAATATCACTTTTTATTGCATCGAAATATTGATCTTCCACAGCACTTGCTTCAAACTCCGATAATTGTAATTCAGTCTCGGTTACATAATCATAATCTTTATCTGCAAGGTATTTTACGAAGTCTTCGTATTGTGCATCTGTCAAAGAAAAATTTCTAGCATCAGTAATTTCCGGGTGCTCATATTGGAATAAGGTAGCATAATTGAAAATGATATCTTTTGTAATTAAACTGATGGTAATGTCTTTATATGTTTCAGTAGGCACAGTGATATCGGGATCAATTCCACCACCATCATACACCACTCTTCCGGACGCAGTTTTAAAAGCGGTTTTTAATGAATCAGGCATTTTTCCAAGACTGCCATCTTCATTGCGATGCGCATAATCAATAGCTTGAATACATCGGCCGCTTGGTATATAATATTTTGCAGTAGTGAGTTTCAGTTTTGTTTTATAGGAAATATCTCTGGTGGTTTGTACTAATCCTTTACCATAAGATTTTTGACCTACAACTATACCACGATCATAATCCTGAATAACACCCGCCACAATTTCTGAAGCCGAAGCAGAGGATCTACTTGTAAGTACAACAAGTGGAATAGTTTTATCAAGCGGTGCATTCAGTGATGTAAATACTTTATCCCATTCTGTTACTTTTCCTTTTGTACTCACTATCTCAACTCCTTTATCTACAAACACATTGGATACATTTACAGCCTCACGCAATAAGCCACCCGGATTGCCCCGTAAATCTAAAATAACACCACTCAATTCGGGATGATCTTGTTTCAGCATTCGTAATGCACTCTCCACATTGCGACCAGAGTTTTCAGTGAATTGAGTAAGTATGATATAACCGATATTTTCTGTTACCATTCCATAGTATGGCACATTTTCCATTTTTATTTCTTCACGAACAATTGTGCTTTGATATTCTTGATCATCGAATGGTTTTGTGTATTTGATAGAAACAGTAGATCCTGGTGAGCCTCGAAGAAACTCACTGATTTCCTCATTATTTTTTCCGTTAGTTGCTTTTCCGTCAATTTCTGTAATTATAAATCCGGGTCGCAATCCGGCATTAAATGCAGGAAATCCCTCATGTGTATCTATCACAGTTATTTTACCATCCACCGGACGAATCGTTGCACCGATGCCACCATAATTTCCTGTTACCTGAAATTTATATCCTTCCAGTTCTGCTTCCGAAATATAATTAGTATATGGATCCAGTGATTCCAGCATCGCATCAATTCCGGTGCGCATAAGTGTGTTCGGATCTATTTCATCTACATAGTAAGTATTTAATTCTTTGTAGATAGTTGTAAAAATGTCGATGTTTTTAGAAACTTCAAACAGATCTACTTTAACTGCAGCAGCACTTAAAATTATTGTAGCGGAGATCGCCACTGAAATAATTACAACTCTTTTTTTTAATTGTGTAAGCATCTTATAATTTTCTTTTTACAAATTATTTAAGGAACAGGATCATGGCCATGGCCACCCCAAGGATGACAAGAACTCAATCTTTTTAATCCTAGCCATCCTCCTTTAATGAAACCATATTTTTTAATTGCTTCAATCATATAATGTGAACATGTGGGTGTGTATCTGCAACTGTTTGGCAAAAAGGGCGAAATAGCATATTGATAAAATTTTACTAATAAAATTAGCACGAAACTAATTGCCTTATTTATCGCTGCTAAAAGTTGCATGTAAACGCTTTAAAACTAACTTGAATTTATTTTCTATCTCGTTAAAAGTTGTTAGGTTATTTCCAGTATAAATAAATACAACAGACAGTGGAATTTTCTTTTCCAGAAGTAACGCTTTTAACTCCGAGTTATTTAAACGATAAGCTTCCCGCATTAATCGTTTTATCCGATTTCGGTTTACGGCAAGTGGCATTTTGCGTTTGCTTACTGTAAAGGCTGCTTGTAATAAATTCTCAGATAAATTTTGGTTGTGTAAGTATATTACTTGCAATGGTGCTATAAAAAAATTTTGCCCCGCCTTAAATAGCAGGGCAATTTCTTTTTTGCTTGAAAGCCTTTCCGCTTTTTGCAAAGTATATTTTCTGACGGGTGTCATTTCACCCCTGTAATTAAACGTGGAAACGTCTGAGTGTACGCTCATCAGAAACTGTAAGCTTCTTACGACCTTTACGGCGGCGGCGAGCAATAATTGCACGGCCATCTTTACTACTCATACGTGTACGGAATCCGTGCTTATTTACTCTTTTCCTTTTGGATGGATTAAATGTAGGTTTCATTTTCTACTTAAAATTTTGGACGGCAAAGATAATTATATAACCGCTATGAACAAAATATCAACAATTATTAATATTGAATTTGCTTACAATTATCTGTTTGCCAATTCAGAAAGATAAATTACTAAGGCACCATTAAAGCCAAATTGCCATAATGTGCTAAAAGTGGAAACTCCTGCTCCGGAGCCACCTGTTCCAACATAAAAGCCACCGCCGAATGCTTGAACAGGAACTAACATTTGTCCGCCGATGCGAATGCCTATAACAGGAGAAGGATTTAATTCAACACCCAGACCAGCACCCCATGCAAATTTTTCGACATCTTGACTTGATTCCGGCGATCCGAAAATTGCCATACCTAATTCAATCCCAAAGAATCCTTTAGCTACATCACTGAATGGTAAATACCGTTGCCCGGCAGCCATGATATAGGATACATTCACATCCCCCGAACCCGTACCATATATATAATCATAAAGTTTTCCGGTAGTAGGTTGTTGCTGAAAAGAGAGCTTTATGCCATAAGCTTCATTGACATTGAAAATAAGACCTGTATTCCAATGTCCTGATTCATTCACTCTACCGTAGCCAAATTCAGTATCGAAATCATCACCAAAGGTGTAACCTCCACCGCCAAATAAACCAAAGGATTGAGCTGAACCTTGAAATTGTAAAAGCAGCACAGCAATTGAAATGAATAATAATTTTTTCATTAAATATTTTTTGTAAAATTAATCAACACGGTTAACTATTCATTGAAATAAGAAACTCTTCATTGCTCTTGGTTCCTCTCATATTTTGAAGTAGGAAGTTCATCGCTTCTTCAGTATTCATATCAGCAAGATGCTTGCGCAAAATCCAAAGCCTTTGCAACACTTCTTTTTCATGTAATAAATCTTCTCTTCTTGTACCGGATGCGATAAGATCTATAGCAGGGTAAATGCGTCTGTTAGATAATTTGCGATCTAATTGAAGTTCCATATTACCGGTTCCTTTAAACTCTTCAAAAATCACTTCATCCATTTTTGATCCTGTATCAATTAAAGCAGTTGCAATTATGGTTAATGAACCACCATTTTCAATATTTCTTGCAGCACCAAAAAATTGTTTTGGTTTATGTAGTGCATTTGCTTCTACACCACCGGATAAAACTTTTCCGGATGCGGGAGAAACTGTATTGTGTGCTCTTGCAAGTCGTGTAATTGAGTCCAATAGAATAACTACATCTTGACCACATTCCACTAAGCGTTTTGCTTTTTGAAGCACTATTGTAGAAACACGTACATGTTTATCTGCGGGCTCATCAAAAGTGGAAGCAATTACTTCTGCATTCACACTTCTTTCCATATCTGTAACTTCTTCCGGACGTTCGTCAATCAGCAATACAATTAAATACACTTCCGGATGATTTTTGGCTATCGCATTTGCGATAGATTTAAGCAGCATAGTTTTACCGGTTTTCGGTTGTGCTACTATCATTCCTCTTTGGCCTTTTCCGATAGGAGAAAATAAATCTACTATACGAGTACTATAATCACTAGTATCATGTACCAGGTTTAATTTTTCTTCAGGGAATAAAGGAGTAAGGTAATCAAACGGAACTCTATCTCTAACTGCCTGTGGGTTGCGACCATTAATGGTTTCCACTTTTAATAAAGCAAAATATTTTTCACCTTCTTTCGGAGGCCTGATTGTTCCTTGAACCCAATCACCGGTTTTTAAACCGAATAATTTTATTTGCGATGGGCTCACATACACATCATCTGGGGATGTGAGATAATTGTAATCTGCACTGCGTAAAAAACCATAACCATCCGACATCAATTCCAATACGCCTTCGCCGGGAACAGCACCTTCTAAATCAATATTAAAACGTTCTCTGCGTTTTTGCTGATTGAAATCTCTATTGGGATATTTATTTTGAACTTGCTCTTCGGGTTGTTCTTTTACCTCCTCATTTACTTGTTGATTTTCCGAATTGTATTCTTCTTTTAATTCAACAGGTTGCAGATCTTGAGATTGAATTATTTCAGGTTCTTCTCTTGAAAGTTCTTCTGCCATTTCATCTACTACAGGAGTAGATTCTTTTTTCTTTCTTGGGCGGAGAATTTTTTTATCCTCTTTATGAGGGGTAGGCTCGTTTTTGTCTGATTTATTTGTCATTGCTTGTGCATCCAGAATTTGGTAAATAAGATCTTGTTTGTGAAGTTTTTTGGGGTCTTTAATGGAAAGCGATTCTGCTATCTCCTTTAATTCAGGAACGAGCATGTCGTTTAACTGCAATATGTCGTACATAAGAAAATGAGTTACACGTTAGAATAAGAAATTAAGAATATAAGTAAGTGTTGGTTTTAAAAACAGGAGAAGCGAAATTTATGAAGAATGCCTCTCTTGAGAGTTTGAATCTGATGCAAGGTTAAAAAGGATTTGTGAAAAAAAAAAATTTTATTTAAAACCTGTATCCAGTAAGAGTTCTGTAATCACCCAAGAATGGCTAACCTTGTATATTTGCTGATAAACAGAGAACATGCTTGATATTAATTACCTGCGCAATAATACCGATGAAGCGAAGAGCAGACTTAAAAAACGCAATCGTGAACCCGTATTAATTAATAATGTATTGCAATTGGATGAAGATAGAAGAAAGACTCAGGTATCATTAGACAATGCATTAGCCGAAATGAACAGCACTTCGAAAGAGATTGGGAAATTGATTGCTCAAGGGAAAAAAGAAGATGCTGAATTGGCGAAATCTAAAACAGCAGAATTAAAAGAATTAATTGCCACTTTTCAAACACAACATGATACGATTGCGGAATCAATTCGTGAATTATTAATTACCATTCCCAATTTGCCGCAGACAATTGTTCCCGAAGGAAAGGATGCTGAAGATAATATCGTAGTGAGACAGGGCGGCAATGTCCCGGTGTTTAACGAAAATCCATTGCCCCATTGGGAATTAGCTGCGAAGTATAATATCATAGATTTTGAATTAGGAAATAAATTAACCGGAGCAGGCTTTCCTGTTTATATTGGTAAAGGCGCAAAATTGCAACGAGCTTTAATTGCATTTTTTCTGGATAAAGGAGAAAAATCCGGATACACGGAAATCATGCCTCCATTAATGGTGAATGAAGATTCGGGTTATGGAACTGGTCAGCTTCCGGATAAAGAAGGACAGATGTATTTTATGCCTGCGGATAAATACTATATGATTCCAACAGCAGAAGTTCCATTGACTAATATTTACAGAGATGTAATTTTAAAAGAAGAAGATTTGCCGATTAAGCTAACTGCATATACACCATGCTTTCGTCGAGAAGCTGGATCTTATGGTAAAGATGTGAAAGGGTTAAACAGACTACATCAATTTGATAAAGTGGAAATAGTACATCTTGAACATCCTGATCGTTCTTCTGCTACATTAGATGTTATGGTGGACTATGTTGAATCAATAGTGCAAGCGCTTCAATTACCTTATCGGATATTGCGATTATGTGGCGGTGATATGGGCTTTGCTTCTGCAATTACTTACGATTTCGAAGTGTATTCTGCAGCACAAGAAAGATGGTTGGAAGTGAGTTCAGTTTCAAATTTTGAATCCTTTCAAGCCAATAGAATGCGATGCAGATACAAAGATTCTAAATCAGGAAAAAATCAATTGGTACATACATTAAATGGAAGTGCTTTGGCATTGCCAAGAATACTTGCAGCACTTTTAGAAAACAATCAGGATGCACATGGAATAAACATTCCAAAAGCATTGATTCCATTTACTGGATTTGATAGGATTTCTTGATTCGAATTGTACTACATTTGATAGGTGATATCGTTTCAGAGCATACTGAATCAAATTTCTATAGTGGCATGCTTTCAGGGATTCCTCCATGCAGCCGGATTATTTTTTATAAATGAAGGAGATAAAATTCTCAATATCATCTTCCGAATTTATTTAATGTGTCTCTCCTTAATTGCATTATATTCCACTTTGTATTGTATGGGCTATTATGGAAAATATTCTGCTATTTTGTGTTTCAATTTCCCCACAGATTTTATTGGTAATGCAGTAATATATTTATTTGTTTTTTGGTTAATAAATCTGAATTATAATATATATCTGACAACAATTTTTCATTTTAATTCTGCAATATTAATTCTTACCTACTATGCCAATTATTATTTTTCTGCAATACATGTAAAGCAGGAAATAATTCAAAGACGTTATTATTATTTTCCGTATGTAGTTGCTTTCCTTTCTTTTTTGGATATTATATACTCTGTGATTTGCATTTTGATAGACGCAGTAATATTCCAACACAATAAAAAGCAGGCATCAGAATTTTACAGCGATTACGAATGGCGCAATCAGAGGATAGACTGTTTGGCTTATATCATAAAATGCAGCCGGATGAAATTGCATTCGACTGTAATTAATTTAATGAAGACATGCAACAGGGTGTGGGATATTTGATGACGGGAGCAATTAATAATTTAAAAAGAAAAGTATAAAAATTAATATAATATATTTTCACCTTTAAATTTTACAACTATGAGAAAGTCAAAAAAAAATTTCCGCATTATCTCACTGGTAATTCTAATTTCTTCGCTGATTTTTTTACCTCTGTATTCTTGCTCACAATCCAAGGCAGAACAATTAGAGGGTAAAAATTTTACTATTGTTACGATGGAAAAAAATAAACCTGTTACTGCAGGAATAGAACATGCGCAATTCATGGATGGAAAATTCATGAATAAGGAATGTGGTCGTTGGGGATTTACTGAAGGAAGTTATACTGCAAAAACCAAGGATGACCTTACAACTTTTGAATCTACCTTGCTAAGTCCGAATGAAGGTAAAATGACGTTTATAGGAACAGTACAGGGAGGTAAAATAGAAGGCACCTTTATCTGGAGTAAAGAAGGTCAGGCCGATATTAATTATGAATTTATTTCAGGCGAACAATTACCTCAAGAATCCGCACAGCTCAATGGTAATTCTATTCTTATAAAATATGATGACGGCACTGGAGAAAAAGAAGAAATTATAACATTTAATAACGGGATGCTTGAAAGTCCTGCTTGCTATGAATGGGGTTTTAAACCATCACCATATTCGGCGTGGATTGATGGAGATAAAATAAAATTTGAAAGTACTACCCTCAGCGAAAAGGAAGGGAAAATGCATTTTGTAGGAAGTATCAGAGGTGGAGAAGTAAATGGAACAGAACATTGGACAAAAGAAGGTCAAAAAGATATTTCTTATGCATTTACAGGATGGGTTAAATAAAGTATGTTTTAGATAAAAAAAACGGCATACATTATTTGTGTGCTCGTTTGTTTATTTGAATAACAATGATTAAATACTTTTTTAAAATAGGTTAAATATTTATTTTCTCTCCCAAATATTTTGGTTTGGTCTGTAATATATAACAATCAATAAATGCACTTACTCTTGCAGGATATTCACGCAAATGTGTTTTTACACTTTGTCCGGGATCCACAGCGATATATCCATAAGCAACTAAATTTTTTCTGTTTGCAATAAATAATGCTCTTTGCAAATGAAACATTTGACTAACTATAATAATTGAATCCTGACCAAAGACTTCTTTGGATCGCACTACACTATCGAACGTTCTGAATCCCGCATAATCAAGTACTATACATGAGTCGGGCACATTTAATTTTATAAGTGCTTTTCGCATTTCACGTGGCTCATTATATTGCATAGTACCATTATCGCCACTCAATAAAATTTTAGTTACTGTACCTGCATGATATAATTGCGCAGCCGCTTCAATACGATATTTAAAATACAGATTTTCATTACCGCCAATTACCTTATGGGATGTGCCTAATACAAGCGCTGTATATGTTTGAGGAATAGCATTTGTTTCAGAAAATAATTGATGGCGTACTGAATAATTCATCCAGATACTCAGACTTATTATGCAAGCAATTAGAAAGGCAATTAATCCTATTAAGATTATAAAATATTTTCTGATGTGATGCAAGAATTTCATGTTATGCTGACAAAACGAAAATAAAGCTTAGTTCTTATTTAGTGTGTGTGCAATCAGGATAACTTATATTTCTTCATTAATAATTCTGCAATTTGCACTGCATTAGTTGCAGCACCTTTACGCAGGTTATCGGCAACTATCCAGCAATTAAAAGTATTGGGTTGAGAATAATCCATGCGTATTCTTCCCACAAAAACATCATCTTTTCCTTCTGCATATATCGGCATCGGATAGAGTGGTTGTTGCAAATCATCTTCTATAATCACACCTTCAGTATCATGTATTAACTGCGTAATTTGTTCAATAGAAAAAGGTAATTCACATTCCACATTTGCACTTTCGCTATGTCCGCCGGAAACAGGAACACGCACCGTAGTGGCAGAAATCTTAATAGAATCATCACCATAAATTTTTTGTGTTTCATTATGCATTTTCATTTCTTCTTTCGAATAGCCGTTATCTAAAAACACATCCACTTGGGGAATTACATTCATATCAATACGAAAAGCATATGCAGGATTTTCTGTGGTTCTGCAATTTGAAGTTCGCTCTGTATGTAGTTGCATAATTCCTTTTGCACCCGAACCTGATACCGATTGATACGTAGAAACCACAATGCGTTTTATTTTAAAAGCAGTATGCACTTTATGCAATGCCAAAACCATTTGTATTGTAGAACAATTTGGATTTGCAATAATTTTTCTTTTGCCTTCCAGATGATGCGGATTAATTTCCGGAACCACCAAAGCACATTCCGGATGCATGCGCCATGCCGATGAATTATCAATTACCCAACAGCCAATTTTTTCAAATTCCGGTGCCCATTGCAAAGAGGTTTCACCCCCGGCAGAAAATAATGCAATATCAGGGTGCATAGCTATCGCCTGTTCCATACCAACTACTTCAATATTTTGATTTTGAAATTTTATTGTTTTACCTATGGAGCGTTCCGTAGCAACAGGAATTAATTGTGTAACAGGAAAATTTCTTTCTACTAATATCCTGCGCATCATTTGACCTACAAGACCGGTGGCGCCGACTACCGCTATTTTCATGTTTGAGTTTTTTTCAAAGTTAAGTTTTACTTCGTCTTCCTTTAATAGAGTAAAAAAATACTGTTTATTTTAAAATGCAATTTGTAATTTTCTACTTCCAATGAAAAGGACATTTTTACTTATAAGTATTTTTCTACTTCAGCAATGTATTGTTGAAGCGCAGGATTTTGTTGATGATTTCGCTGATGGTGATTTTTCTACCTCCATTGTTTGGGATGGCAACACCGATAATTTTATAATTAATCCTGAATTTAATTTGCAATTGAATGGAGATTGTGCAAGTGGTGGATCCAATTATTTATCTGCTGTTTTTACTTCTTTGGATTCTGTTACTTGGACATTTAATGTACAATGTTCTTTTGATCCCTCTTCATCCAATTATGCCAAGGTGTATTTGCAAAGTAATAGTGCTGATTTAAATGGCGCACTCAACGGTTATTATGTGCGCATTGGCGGTGAAAGTGGTTCTACAGATGCAGTTGAAATTTATAAACAAGAAGGTACTACAAGTACTTTGGTTTTAAGAGGTATTGATGGCAATGCTGCGGTTTCGCCCCACCTGGGAATTAAAGTAATACGTACAAATTCTGCGGAATGGAATTTATATGTAGATGTAAGTGGTGGAACTGATTATGTATTGGAAGGAACTGCTATTGATGATGCAATAAATGGCGGCGCATTTTTAGGCGTTGTTTGCAATTATACCAGCACACGCTGTCAATCTTTTTATTTTGATGATTTTATTGCAGGACCAATTTTCGCAGATTATGATGCGCCCGTTCTTCAAAGTGTGTCTGTTATTTCACCTGAATCATTGGAGTTATTATTTAATGAAACTGTTGAATTAATAAGTGCAGAAACAATTACCAATTATTCTGTAGATGCGGGTGTTGGCAATCCATTAAATGCAGCTCGTGATTTTTCGAACCCGGCTAAAGTATTACTCACATTTGCAGATGAATTTCCACAAGAAATACTTTTGCATTTAAGTGTAGATAATATAGCCGATGAAGCAGGAAATAGTATGAGTTTGCAAACGATGGAATTCTTGTATATCACCAATAATTTATTTGATGTGGTATTCAATGAAATTTTTGCTGATCCATCACCGGTAATTGGATTGCCGGAAGCAGAATATATTGAGTTGTATAATACTACACCATTTGATATTTCTTTGCTAGATTGGTTTCTAACAGATGCTACAGAAATATCAGATGCATTTCCTGAAATTATACTTCCTACGGATAGTTTTATAATTGTTACTGATGATGCAAATGCAGCTTTATTTTCTGCATACGGATTAGTGATTGGTGTAAATAATTTCCCCTCATTAAATAATGAAGGTGATAATCTTACACTATTTAGTTCTGAAGGAATTGTAATGCACAATGTGCAATTTACGGCTACATGGTATCAAAATACTATCAAAGAAAATGGCGGTTATTCTTTAGAAATGATTGATGTATTTAATCCTTGTCAAGGAATAAATAATTGGATTGCAAGTAATGATTTATCAGGAGGAACTCCGGGGAAAAAGAATTCAGTAGCAGCATTAAATCCGGATAATGTTTCTCCTATGTTGTTAAGTGTTTATCCGCAATCTAACGATACGATTATCGTGTATTTTGATGAAGAGATATTGAGTTCAACGTTAAGTACAACAGTGTTTACCATTGATAACGGTATTGGAAATCCAATAGCGATAATTGTGGAAGGAAGTATAATAAATTCTGTTACACTATTATTATCAACTCCAATAAGCAGCAGTATACTTTATACTTTAACTGTATCAGATATCAGCGATTGTTCAGGTAATATCATTATGTTGGGCAATACAATTCAGTTTGGTATTTCTGAAGAAACTTTTCCGGGTGATATTGTAATAAATGAAGTGTTATTTAATCCGGCAACAGGTGGTTATGATTATGTTGAACTCTATAATAACAGTAAAAAAATTCTCGACCTTTCGGATTTATATATTATTGAATTAAATATGGATGATACTTCTATGATTTCTGAATTTGCGAATGTGAGTGTAAGCGGTCGTTTATTTTTCCCGGGCACTTATGTATTGCTTACAGAAGATATTTCCAATGTTGCGCAACAATACAATAGAAATGATATCAGCAATTTTATAGCAATAACTGGAATGCCTAACTATCCGGATGATGCGGGTGTGGTATTAATTCAAACAAAAACTTTTGTGAATATTGATAGATTAGAATATTCCGATGAATGGCAATTTGAATTGTTGGAAGATGATGATGGTGTTGCATTAGAGCGAGTATCATTTTCTTCACCAACTCAAGATGCAAACAACTGGCATTCGGCAGCAGAGCTTATCGGCTATGGAACACCGGGTTATCAAAATTCAAATTATAATGCCGCAGTTATTGCAGATAATTTATTGCACATAGAATACTCCGTATTTAGTCCGGATGGCGATGGCTATCAGGATTTGTTGATGATAACTTATCAAACACAGGCAGAAGGATTTGTTGCCAACATCAGAATATTTGATGATGCAGGCAGACCGCTTGCTACAATTTTAAATAATGAAACATTAGCAAGAAAAGGTTTTGTTACATGGGATGGAGTGTATGATGATGGCCGACGGGCACCAATGGGAATTTATTTTTTGTATGCAGAATTTTTTAATCTGGATGGCATAGTAACAAAGCAAAGAAAGAAATTTACACTTATCAGAAAGTATGAGTAAGCAATAAAAAAAAAGCCCGATGATTAACCGGGCTTTTGATAAATATGTTTTTCAATTATTCTATACGTAATAATTCGTATTCAATACTTGTAGTAACAAATGTGGTATCATTTAACTGAATCACTTCCTGATTAAGAATTACCTGACGATCTTTTTCATTTACAGTAAAATCAAAAAGAAAATCTTCATTGTTGTATTCAATTAAAAGTTTATTTTCATCGGTAATGCTCCAGTTAAACTCGGTGAAATAAGTTACATCCGGCTCTTTTAAATCAATCCATTGGCCATCCAGATTTTCGAAAAAATACATATACCCGCAATCGCCATATTCCAAAGTTTCTGTTGGTAATCCAGTAGTTGCAATGGTGAGCTTATAATTATCAATATTCCATCTGCCGCATTGGCGAGTCAAGTTATTCTCTAATTGCGATTGTTTGGAACATGACGCAAGCAGAAGAATAATTACCGGCAGAATTGCTATTCGATTGAACAGTTTCATAGCTATAAATTTTATTTATTTTTTATTTCGTTTACTCTTGAAATAGTAATTTGAGTGTTAATAATAATAGTAACACTGGTTATCGGATCCACGATAGATTCTTCTCTCGTCCAGATTTGTTTGTCTTTATTAGTTTGCTCAACATTATATTCTTGCTCCAAGCTATTTTCAAAATTGATTAAAATTGTATTACTTGTATTTTCATATTCAAAATATTGAGCTACATCCACATTCAATGTTGTGTCTAAACCAATCCAAATTCCGGTTCCTGATTCATAAAATAATAACTCACCTTGATTGGAAATCTTTTCTTCAGAATACACCGGAGGATCAAGTTGAACTGTTGTATTTACTTTGAGTTCATCTATGTTCCAACGGCCTCCATCTTTTGTAAGTGTATTCTGCAATTTAATTTCCGGAGAACAAGAAATTGCAAACATTACAATGACGATTAGTGCTGCTGCTATTTTTAATTTTTGCATTATACGTATTTATTGAGAAGGTAAAGTTAATGTTTTGTTCAATTCAAAATTACACCACACAACAATGATAGACTATATTACTCTCCATTTATACATGGAATCCATTGTACAAACGCATTTTTTTACCTTACCGTTACTCTGATACCTTCTGAATGCGCACTAAATTCCGGTGCATACATACATTGAATACTTGTGATGCCATTACTGAATTTACCTTTTTGAGAAACACGTAAACTGTATTCAAATACATAGGTTCCTGTGGGCAATCGCTCAATAAAGAAATTTGTAGAAGCATCTCTTGTGCTTTCATAATATCCTAAACCATCCTGCCATTTATAACTACTCAATACATTCACCGGTTCGAAGCATGCAGCCCGCATATCTTTCAGATGAATATATTCCATGTCTCTGTCGGAACGCAATTCAATTCTTATTTGCACAAGGTCACCAATTTCTAATGGTGTATTATATGTAATCGCTTGCAGTTGAACACCCGTTGCAGTATTCACTTGTTTAAATAATTCTTTGTGCAATTTCAATGGAGTTTCCGCCGGAGTTATCTTATCTAATTGTTCGAAATATTGCCAGTAAACAGCACCATAAGAAAATCCGGATTGCGTACCTGTAACAGAAACGTTTGCCATATTTTCTGCTATTGCATTTCCACTCCAGGTATTATTAAAATATCCTGTTCCTGCTTCAATATTATCCGGTTTTATTTTTAATCCACCAATAGTAATCTCTGCAAGTTCAGTACTCGCAAGTAAATCATTTCCAGTAAGCAACAATGCATAACATGCTTCAGCAGTTGCCTTCGTTGTTTTCCAATCGTTAGTTTGCTTATTGCGCAATAACCAGATTTTTAATTCTTCCACTGCAGGTTTATCCATAGTGATTTCATTAAATACTTCAATCATCAGTGCTTGAGTTTCAATAGGCGATTGATACCAGAAATAGCCGGGAGTATTATTTTTCCAATACATTCCCATATCTTCTTTTTCAATTGCAAATTCTTTTAATGATGCTACTATATCTGTTGCTGTTTCAATTTCACCTGCTCTATATAATGTAAGTGCAATTAATCCTTTGGAATATAAATCATGGTCCAACCAATATTTTTTTAGCTGACCAATAAAATAGGTTTTTGCTTCAGAATAATTATCTGCAGGAAACGGCATATCCGAATAAAAACTACGGCCATATAAATAATGGATTATTAAAGTGGATGGATGATATGTTTTTTTATCCGTTTTATATTTTGCGAGATCCGTATAATCTTTCAGCATTGCATCATCCAGAAAATTTATAGCAGAAGTGGTCATGCTATTAATCGCTATATCAGATTGTGTTACCACTTGCAATTTTTTTAAATGACCTATTCCATTTACGATATGTTGAGTTATATATCTGCTATCGGGCATACCATTAAACCATGGCCATGCACCACTTGGCGATTGCATTTTCTGAAGCTTCAGCATAGCAGTTTGCAATTCCATTTGCATCTTATTCGCATCAAACAATATGGCAATTCTTTTCTTGCGTTCTGTTTCATCTTTTGCCTGTAATACCCAAGGTGTTTCTTCAAGCAATAATGATTTTAATTCTTGATTTTTTTCGAGATTGGAAGTCAAACTATTTGGTGCTGCATTCCATTGATCAAATACATTTTTTATTTCCGGTTTGGATTGTGTGATATGCGTTGCAATACTATTTGCATAATAGCGGCTAAAAACCTGCTCCGCACATTCATAAGGATATTCCATTAAATAGGGTAATGATTGCACTGCCGACCAAACGGGATTGGAAGTATATTCCAATGTTAAACTCTGATGTTGTAATGTGGAAGATGATGATGCATTTAATAATTTGGTAAATACAAAATCTGTTGTTTTTCCTGCTCTCACCCAAAGCGGCATTGACTCCGTAACTAACATGGTATTACTTAATACAGGCAATACATTTTGTTCACCATCAGTAAATTTTTCTGCACTTGCTTTTAATTGATATTGCACCGCTTGAATCTCTGCAGGTATATTCAATTGCCAACTCACGGCAACACTTTGTTTTGGCAACACACTAAATGTTACTTGCTTGTTTGTATTTATAAATGCAGAATCTACATTTTGCATATTCAATGCATTAAATAATTCTAATTGCGCAATTCCGGTTTGTAATGTATCAGATAAGTTTTGAATTTTTGCTGCAATAATTATAGTATCACCTCTTCTGAAAAAGCGAGGCATGTTGGGTGTAATCATTAATTCTTTTTGTGTGATTACACTGCTGTAAGCAAAGCCGCTTAACAAATCCGTTGTATGTGCCAGTGCAGTAAATTTCCATTCGGTTAAAGCTTCCGGCATAGTGAAACTAAACACGGCAACACCATTGGAATCTGTTTCTAAATGCGGATAAAAGAAGGCCGTTTCATTAAAGTTTTTTCTGAGTGGTACATTATCTAATTGATTAAAATTATCAGTGGTTTCTTCTTCAGTATTTTGTATTGAATCAAAAGACTCCATATCATCGGATGATTCTGCCGGAGGAGCTGCATTTTTATCCGACTTTTTATTTTTTCTATTACCACCATCATTTACCACCATCACTTCTTCTAAAGCCACACCATCATAATTTCGGCCATAATAATACATATTGTATCCAAACCAATTAAGCTGATCGAAATTATAATATTTAAAAGTTGGATATTCATTGCGATTATTATCTATCTGCATTCCTTGCACTATGATAAACATATTATTATCCGAGATGCGTGGGGAGTTATAATTAATTGGCCAACTAATAAAATTCCAATTGTTTCCTTTAAAAGCATCTAATGATTTATCATACATAGAAGCAAGAATTTCTGCAGCAACTGCATCACCTTTCGGTCCCGCCACTTTTATTTTCCATGTTTCATTTTCTCCGGGCTCTAATAAATTGCGATGTGTTTCAAGAGTTACCGATAATTGTTTTTCATTCCATGGAACATTTATCCGCCAACTAATTTGATGAATCCGATTGTCGTTCACCATGTATGCCGTGATATCTATTCCACCAAAATCATTTTCATAAACAGGAATAGTAAATTCATTAATCTTATTTTTAAGTGTGTACCAGTTGTAAGAAACCGGAGTATCAGGTCTGCTTACTACAAATAAAATTCTTGCATCAGACACATCGCTATTCAAATGAATATTTATTTTATTTCCCGGTTGACTTGTAAATTCTGAATCAGTGCTTCGTAAATATTGCTTAATAACATCTGTATTTTTTTTATCGGTTATACGCATGTATTTCTCAACTTTAATCTCATTGCCTTTATCATCTTTTGTAACCAATACTATTTTATATGCACCCGCATTCCATAGTTGTGGATTTAAAATAACTTCTGAATTTTGCGATGTATTGAAATCCGCTCGTTGAACACTTTCTCCGAAAACCCATTTCTGCATATTGTTTTCATCTGCATATAAATCAATTGGAAATAATGCAACATATTCTTTCTTCGTCATTGTAAATAAATCCGGCTGTGACCACAAACGATTTCTGTATAATTTATCAGGAGCTGTTAATGGATAAATGGTAACAGTTCCTGTTGCAGAAACTTCGGTATCATTCAGATTTGTTGTAGTTATTTTAACTGCAAAAGAAGAATCTTTACTTGCTGTTTCAGGTAATTCCATGTCTGCTTTAATGCCAATATAACCTGCAACAACTGTGGTAGTACTTGTACGTGTTTCACCAGAAATATCAGTTACTTCTGCAATCACTTCATACATGAATTCAGGTTTGAGTTTTTTATTTATTTCTTTATCCGCTAATGCTGCAAAAGAAATTTCAAAAACACCAGAACTGTTTGTAGTTGTAAATCCATTTGTTATTTCTAAATCTGCTTGTCGGGGATAAATAGATTTATAATAATAAGGCATTGGATAAGGAAACCTTGCTTTGCGAATTACTCTGTAACGCACCGCAGCATTGTCCACTACTGCACCTGAATAATTCATTGCAGTTCCTTTCACAGTAATTGTATCTCCTAATGTATATGTCCCATTTAATTTTTCAGATTTCACATAAAATGTAGGACGTTTATATTCTTCTACACTTATGGTTTGCATTCCACTTTCATTGCGCAAAAACATTTCACCTGTAATGCCTCCTTGTGGTGCAGAAAAAGTACCGCTGAATGAACCGTATTCATTTGTAGTTAAAGTAACCTTACTTATCAGTTGATTATTTACATCATAAAAACCAAGTTCAGTGGAATAATTGCTGAGAACATTTTTTGATTTTCCGTTTGCTGCATTCTCCAACATTATTCCTTTGAAATAAATTGTTTGACCTGGCCGATAAATAGATCTGTCAGTAAAGAAAAAAGTACTTGTAAATTTATTGATCGATTTATTTTCAGGTCGTTGAATATAAAAGTATTGCTCATTGTATAAAGTATCGCCTTTATAATTTATTTCGATTTTTAAATAATTATTCTCAGCCTCTGCAGATGGAATAAAAAATGCACCCTTGTTATCGGAATAATATTTTATTCCCGGCGTATAAATATATTTTTTGCTTTTATTATCATATATCTGATAAAATGTTTGCGCCTCTGCATTAATTAAAGGAGTGCCATCCATACGATCCAATACATAAAAATTATTACCGCCGGTGGGAAGGGCATTTGTAATGTAACTGATGTTTGTAATATTTATAACACCATAAGAAACTACGGCCGTATTATTTGCAAAGTCGCTTTCCGAACTTGCTACCAACACATAAATTCCATTCTTTAAAGCATCCACTTTTATTTCGGCAGAATGATTTTGATAATCGTTTGTTTGAGGTAACTTCTGTTGCCATTGTTTATAGGATTTTATTTTAGATAGAAATTTTGCTTTAGAATCATAATCTGTTGCATTTAAAGATTCCAATTCTTTCTCCGATAATTTGATAAGATGCATATACGCAACAGGTACATTTTTCCATTCCACCAATGCACGAAATGGTAAGTCAGGTACATTATATTTTTCAGTGGTAATTTGAATTGTTTTATCTAGAATTATTTGTTTTAAAGCTGCGCAATTAATTCCTCCTGTACTTTTTGGATAATGTGCAATTGTACTATCGCAAACTTCTAAAGCTTTGGCAGCATCCATCTGCACATCAATATTATAAAACGGATTATAGGCAGCACTTTGATCGTAAAGTTGTTGTGCTATTTCATAGCTGTAATCCGCAGAAGCCGGATGTTGAATATATTTTTTTTCTGCCGCTTGCAATGCGTTTAAATACAAGCTGTCTTTAAATGCAAACACCGCATTTTGTTTTACAAACTGCAATCGTTTTATATCCGCCTGAATCAATGCTGTAGGTTCCGGATCTTTTAAATGAAACGTTATTAATTCCTGCATTAAACGCAACGCATATAATTTATCCGCAGTGGAATCGGCAGATAAAATATTTAATGAAGCAAAGTTTTTATTATCAGATAAATATTCGGGATTATCTATTTTAAATACATAAGCGGGTTGTGTTAAATAGGTTTCGTTATTTGCAAAATAATCGAATGCACGATGAGCAAGAAGATCATATAATGTTGGTCGGATTAATTTACTTTCTTTATCACCCGTAATTAATAGTTCTTCATAAGGAATGAGCAATGCTTTTTGCAGTACATCAATATCCGAAACCGATTGTATATATAATTCTTTTGTTTTTGAAACTAGAGTACTTAGATCCCATGTGCGAATATCATCCGTGGCAGTTTGCATTGCAGATCTGTTATAAAACCGCCATGAGTTTTGTTGATAATAATTCTGATACATTTCCGCTAACATGGATTGCATAATGTTTTTTGCTGGAACAGATTCTGAAACAATATTTTTTTCAAGATATTCAATTGCTTTTATGTCACCATCTTCTTCTAAAGTAGAAATGTATTTGCAGGAATAAATAGTTGCTTTAATTATTTGCACCTGATTATTTTCTTCTTTTGCAAAATCAAGAATATCTTTTACTTTATCATAAGCAGATTGGGGTAATCCCTTTTCATCTAGTTTTTCAACGGAAGCCCAGGCCTTATCATAACCTTCAAAAGTATTCTCATTTGTAAGCATAATATTTTTTGCTGCAATAGTTGCAACCATAAAAATAATAGTAGATAAAAAAAATGTTTTTATGAATTTCATCCTATAAAGATAAATTGAACCATGCACATAGATGAATCAATGCAACATATTCCATATATAAATGCAAAAAGCAACACATAAAGTATGTATTGCTTTCTTGATTCTAAAAGTGAATTATATGATTTTAAAAGTAGTATTGCCTGTTATCGAAACATCAATTAGTTGACCTTGATCTTCAATATGCATTTTCACATCTTGTTTTAATTCTGCACTTCTTGTCCAACCCGAATGTGAATCAACTTGCATAGTACCATTTTGTCCGCCGGTCATCGTTACTTCATTACCGGTTCCACCAATGCTGCGGATATAATCTTTATCCACAGAAAAAGTAGAATTCACTGAAATATTTGCAAGCTCGCTATCAAAACTTTTAAGTGTAAACACATTTTTCATAATAGTTGGAACGCCACCCATATCAACAGAATCAATAGTAATCCATGTATCGCCGGGTTTAATTGCTTTGCGTGGAAAAGCAACAAAACTGTTTAATACTTCCTGATTTAAATCACTCATTTGTTGCGCAACCATAACCGCATCATTACCTAATTCTGTTTGAATTTTTTTCTGAATTGCATCCGTTCCTTTCATTGATAAAATGCGTGCATTTTTATCCATTTCAATAGTAACCGGCATACCAATGTAACAATCCATAATCTGACGCAACATATCAGCATCTTGGTCTGCAGATTTCTTTCCTGATTCAAAAGCTACTTCTATTGTACCTTGAGTAACTTTTGATTTAAAATTTTTCACAGAGCTTGTAATTATAAAATATCCATCACTATTTGGCTGTTCCACTTTTAAATTATTGGATGCAGATAAATTCATGATATTGGATGAAGCCTCACCATTAACGGTTTGCGAAATCCTGGAAGTTGTTTCCATTAAAGTAGAATACGTTTTACCTGTAATAGGATTAAACGTAAGATATAATTCACCTTCGCCCACTACAACAGGACTATCATCTACTTCTTCACCGCCAAAGAATGAAATAGTATCACCACCGGTAAGTTGTAAAGTATCTGTATTTTCTGTTGAATTAGTATCTGTAGATTTTTTTTCAGATTTGCATGCAACAATCAAAGAAAAAAGTATTAGAAATATAACGCTATAAGAATATCTGATCATTAATTTTAATTTAAATAAGTATTGATTATGTAAGGGGGCAAAATTACCCGAAATTCGTAACATAAATTATCCAATGAAAAAAGAACAATTTGATAAAACGCATTTTGAAAATGCATATCAGGAATTAAATGAACGACAGAAAGAAGCTGTAGATTGTATTGAAGGCCCCGTGCTTGTAGTAGCTGGTCCCGGAACGGGAAAAACTCAAATACTTGCAATTCGAATCGGTAAAATTTTACAGGAAACAGATACGCTTCCAGAAAATATTCTCTGCCTTACTTATACAGATGCAGGTTCTATAGAAATGCGAAAGCGTCTTGTAACATTTATCGGCACTGCTGCATATCGTGTGGGCATTTATACCTTCCATGCTTTTTGCCATGAAGTAATTCGTACACATCAGGATTATTTTGGCACTCGTACATTGGAACCTGTTTCGGAATTGGAACAAGTAACTATGGTAGAAAATATATTGCTGCATCTGCCACCAAATAATATTTTGAAAAAGTTTTATGATGATCAATCTTATGAAACAGGAAGATTGCTCCGGCTTTTTGATACCATGAAGAAAGAGAACTGGATGCCTGCCACAATTTTAGATGCAATTGAATTATATATAAAGGATTTACCCACCAGAGATGAGTATATCTATAAGACAAATAATAAAGCTAGAGGATTTTCCAAAGGGGATTTAAAAACTGCGGCAATTGAGCAAGAAGTAAAAAGAATGGAACAGTTGCAAGCAGGTGTTGCACTCTATGATGTATATCAAAAGGAAATGCAAAAAGCAGGTAGATATGATTTTAATGATATGATTCAATGGGTGAAAGATGCATTTGAGAATAATGAGAATCTGCTTCTTTCTTATCAGGAAAGATATTTATATTTTTTAATTGATGAGTTTCAGGATACCAATGGAACGCAGAATAAAATATTAGAACAACTCACTAATTATTGGGATATTCCAAATGTGTTTGCAGTGGGTGATGATGATCAAAGTATTTTTGAATTTCAAGGAGCACGAGTGAAAAACATTCTTGATTTTTATAATCAATACAAAGGAAATATTCGCCTTATTGTTCTAGAAGATAATTATAGAAGCACACAATCTATTTTAGACTCAGCCAAATATTTAATTGATAATAATGAGGAAAGACTTATTAAAAAATTACCCGGCTTATCAAAAACTTTAATTGCAAGTAAGTCGGAAAGAAAGGCAAATAATTTTAAACCGGAAATTCATATTTATGAAAACCTGGCGCAAGAAGAAGCAGGAATAATAATGCAAGTGGAACAATTGCGTGATGAGGGAATACCATTACAAGAAATTGCAATTTTATATCATCGTCATGCACAGGCAGAAAATTTAATGCAGCTATTTGAAAAGCGCAGTATTCCTTTTCAAGTGAAAAAGAAAATGAATGTTTTGGAAACACCGTTAGTACAAAACCTTCTACAACTGTTTGAATATATTGTTGCCGAAACGCATAAACCGAATTCCGGAGAGCATTTATTATTTCGCATTTTGCATTTCCCTTATTTTGATATTGCACCACATGATGTAGCTTCTATTGCTGCATATATTTCAAATAAACGGGAATACATTTCCTGGCGAACCTTACTTGCAGATAATAAAGCATTGTCGCAAATTAAATTGAAGAATCCTGAATCATTATTGCGTTTTGAAAAGGCGATGCAATATTGGTTAACGGAATCCACCACACTTACACTACCGATGTTGTTTGAGAAAATGCTTAACGAGAGTGGATTGTTGCAATACATTATAAAACAGAATAATCGCATCTGGTTGTTAGAAGTATTTACAACACTTTTTGACTTAATAAAAGAAGAAGCTTCCAAGAAACCGCATATTTTAATTTCAGAATTTCTGGAATTAATTGAACGTATGGAAATACATGGATTGGGCTTACCAGTTTATAAAACAATCATGCAAAAAAATGGAGTGCAATTTATTTCGACACATAGTGCTAAGGGGATGGAATTTGACTATGTATTTTTAATGGGAGCTGTAAAGGATAAATGGGAAAAAGCACAAAGTGGAAATCAAAATTTTAAACTGCCGGATACATTGACATTAACTGCTGCTGAAAATAAAACCGAAAGTCTGCGCAGGTTATTTTATGTGGCGGTTACCAGAGCACGTCAACATTTGTATGTATCCTACTCTAAGAAAACTAATGCAGAAAAAGAGCAGGAGCCATCACAGTTTATTCTTGAATTAAAATCGAATACAGATATTATTTCTACTGAAAAAGAGATTCCAGAATCTATTCTATTGGAATATAAAATAAGTGAATTATCAGAAGCTCCGAAGGTAGAAATTGATTTATTCGACAAAGAATTTATAGCAAGGCGACTCAACAATTTTGTGATGAGTGCTTCCTCATTAAATGCATATCTGGAATGTCCGGTAAAGTTTTATTTTGAAAAAATTATTCGTGTTCCGCAGGCAAAAAATGATTCAATGGCATTTGGTTCTGCAGTGCATAATGCGCTTCATAAGTTGTTTGAAAACATGAAGGAAAGCTCTAAGCAAATATTTCCAAATGCAGCAGAATTTGTTTTGTATTTTGAATTGGAAATGGCCAGAAATAGAGATGCATTTACAGATAAACAATTTAAAAATAAATTGGAACAGGGGAAACTTATATTGCCGGCATTCTATAATAATTATATAAAAACTTGGAACAAAGTTTTTGTTACTGAATATCCAATTCGTGGAGTAGAGTATAATGGTATTCCCATAACAGGTGTATTTGATAAAATTGAATTTGATGGTACCGATGTAAATGTGGTAGATTATAAAACCGGAAGTGTGGAAAGAGGTAAAGAAAAATTAAAAAAGCCTAATGATAAAAATCCAAATGGAGGAGATTATTGGCGTCAATTAGTTTTTTATAAAATATTAATGGATGCACAGAAATTAAAACCATGGAAGATGGTAAGCGGTGAAATTGATTTTATAGAGATTGATAAGAAGAATAATGTTTTTGAAAAATATAGACTAGAAATTACGGATGAAGATATTGGAATTGTATCAGCACAATTAATTGACAGCTATAACAAAATAATGCAAATGGAATTTACTGTAGGTTGCGATAACTCCGATTGTAATTATTGTAAATTCGTAAGAGATAATTATATACCTGCAAAAAGAAATGATTAGCAAATGTGTTGCTAATAAATATTTAGTAATTTTCGACCAATAGATATGGCAAAGAAAAGTTTATACGAACCGTTATTAATAGAAGTAGCCTGGGAAGTGTGCAACCAAATAGGTGGAATTTATACCGTGGTACGTAGCAAGGTGCCATCAATAGTAGAAAAATGGGGTGATCAATATTGCCTTATCGGTCCGGTATTAGATAATAAATTGCCAGCGGAATTTGAAGAAGTTGTAGAACCTGATGATGTTGTAAGCAAGGCAGTAGATGAAATGCGTGTTCAGGGTTATGAAGTATTTTATGGTAAATGGTTAACACAAGGTACGCCCAGAGTTATACTTATAAATCCAAAACAAGCGGAGGGAAAGTTTAAAGAAATACGTCAATATTTACTACATGATCATAAAATAAATATTGTAAATCCGGATGAGCTATTGCAAGAAGTTTTGTACTTCGGTCATTTAGTTTTTCAATTTTTTAAAATTCTTGAAAAGACAATTGTAGGCAAAGAAGTGATTGCACATTTTCATGAATGGATGACGGGTATGCCTATCGGATTATTGAAACATGTGAATTCAAAGATTCGCACAGTATTTACCACGCATGCTACTATTTTGGGTAGATATGTTGCAATGAATGATACCAATTTTTACCGCAATTTATCTTCTATAGAATGGCTGCCTGCAGCACAAAGATTTTATATTGAATCGCAGGTAAGATTAGAGCGAATGGCTGCAAATGATTGCGATGTATTTACAACAGTAAGTGAAGTAACCGGAAAAGAATGTGAATTTTTGTTGGGCAGAAAACCAGATCATATTGTACCGAATGGACTTAACTTATTGCGCTTTCTAGCAACACATGAATTACAAAATTTACACTCACAGTTTATGGAGAAAATCCATGAATTTACAATGAGTCATTTCTTTCACTCTTATACTTTCGATCTGGATCAAACACTCTATTTTTTCACTTCAGGAAGATATGAATATCACAACAAAGGATATGATCTTACACTAGAGGCATTGCGTCGCTTGAATGAGAGAATGAAAAAAGAAAAGATTGATAAAACAGTTGTGATGTTTTTTATTACAAAGCAGCCATATGAATCTATCAATCCTAAAGTATTACACTCAAGAGCGGTGATGGATGAGATACGTTCTACATGTGAGGAGATATTAAAACAGATAAAAGAAAAATTATTTAAGGAAGCAGCAGTAAATCCTGATCCTAATTTGCCGGAGTTAAATAGTTTGGTAGATGATTATTGGAAATATCGATATCGTAAAATGATTCAATCATGGAAAAGCGATTATTGGCCAATCGTGGTAACACATAATTTAACGAGTGATAGTGAAGATGAAATTATAAATTTTGTACGCAATGCAGATTTAATTAATAAGCCTACTGATAAGGTTAAAATAATTTATCATCCAGATTTTATTACACCAACCAATCCATTGTTTGGAATGGATTATCCGCAGTTTGTACGTGGATGTCATTTAGGAATTTTTCCAAGTTATTATGAGCCTTGGGGATATACACCTTTAGAATGTGTAGCTCGTGGAGTTCCTTCTGTATCAAGTGATTTAAGCGGTTTTGGAGACTATGTTTATAATAAGTTTCGCAATACAGATGAGCAGGGAATTTACCTTGTAAAACGTCGTAATAAAACCTTTGATGAAAGTGCTGAACAATTATGTGATATCATGTTCAACTTTGTACAATTAAAAAGAAGGGATAGAATTATTTTGCGAAATACAGTTGAAAGTTATGCTGAAAATTTCAGTTGGAATACACTTGTTGTGCATTATGAAAAAGTGTATCAGATGGCCTTGGAAATAAATAAGTGAAATAACTTATAAAACAAAAAAGAGGCTATATCACTTTTGATATAGCCTCTTTTAATTTTAAGAAAATTATTATCGCACTAAAGTGAATGTTCCGTTTTTACTAAATGAAATTCCAGTGTTGAATAATGCATTTACAAGATAAACATAAGAACCTACTTCCTGCTCTTCATTATTGTATCTTCCATCCCATCCTAAAGAATAATCAATGGAATTTGTTTCGAACATTAATTCACCCCAACGATTAAATATTTGCATATTATAAGTTGCTAAATCAAAAGCAATTCCCTGAAAATTATCATTGATATTATCACCGTTAGGTGTAAAAGCATTTGGCATTAACACTTCATTTGTATATATAACTGTAACATAAACCGAGTCTGAAGTATAACATCCATTTAAATCAGTAATTCCAACAATAATATAACCTGAATTACCAGGAGTAACAGTGTAAGAAAAGCAAATACCAGTGGTGTCAATAAGAGTATCACAATTTAATGTACCTCCTCCCGGGCTCCAGGAAACACCACTTAATTCCGTAGTAGATGGTTCAGCTTCAATTGTAACTGATGCACCAAATACTATAGAAAGATCCGGTCCTGCATAAATAGATATATCATCGGGTTGATTAATCGTAAAAGTGGTGGACTCTTCACATCCATTTGCATCAGTAACTACTACATCATAATCGCCGGCAGTAAGACCGGTTAATATACTTCCTGCCCCGCTATCGCCATTTACTGAAATTGTATATGGTATGGCACCTCCACTTGTGCTTATTTCTGCAGAGCCATCATTGTAACCATAACATTGATTATCATTTATGTCTTCAATTTCTAATACTAATGGTATAGGTTCTGCAATTGTAAATTCAAATATTTTTTGGCAACCATCAGGTGCAATTACTAAAACATTATAATCTCCCGCTGATAAACCTGATAAAGTATTTGACCCTGTTGCACCGGTTGACCATTCATATGTATAAGGACCGGCGCCACTTAAATTTATTGTTGCTGAACCATCTGTATCACCACCACATGAAACATCTGTTATGGTTAATGTGCCATCAAAACTTTCTGCAACAGTAATGGTAACATCATCTTCAAGGGTAGTTCCATCACATAGAGATTGCACTAAGGTATATGTAGTAGTTTCTTCAGGAGTTACATCAACAGTTGGGCCGGTACCTACTATTAAACCATCTTCATCATACCAAGTTAAGTCACTGGTGTACCATCTCCAAGACTCTTCACTTGCCGCCCATTCAGTAGCATTTCTACCATCGACAGCAAAGGCAATTGTTCCATCTGAATTTTGCACTCCTTGAGTTGCTACGCCTATGTCCCAAGTTGGACAAACCATGACATCTACAAAATGATTGTCTATATAGTTAGAAGATTCATATAAAACAATTTGAAATGTGCCTACATCTGAAGTACATTCATACAAAGGAACTTCCTCCCATGTAATTACTGTCTTTTGATTTGGTGATATTCCTATGGTTTCATAATGAATACAATCATCACATAAGCCAGTGTACCAATCTGTCCAAGGACCAAAAATTGCATTTTTCGGAACGTTTGCAGCGTTGTCCGGAATCGGACCGTCAGGAGTCCAATTGCCAGCCCAGCTACCACCCGGCGCTGAAAAACTTATCCATCCGTTTGAGCATACATAAAATTGTGTAAAATCAGTTCCAAAAAAGCAAAATGTGAACCCAATATCAAAAGGACCTATATAAGTGTCATCCACCATAGAGGTTGCTACTCCACCTATTTCTTCAGGTGCATATGGAATTTCTTCATAGGTATAGCAATCACCACAAAATTCTGTAACCTCGGAATACAGTGTGAGAGTTTCACCACTACAAACTGTAGTATCCGGATATGCAGTAATTTGAGATGTTACTATTTTGGAATTAGTTACCAGGAAGAATGTAACTGTTGTGAAAAGTATAATTCTTAGTTTCATTTTTTTATAACTTATTAATGCTTTAAAGTTAAAGATTGATTTGTTTTAGTTATAGACAAGCTCACAATTTTCTGTTACTATTTTGTAATGTTAAGTTTCGATTAAGATGCAACATAAGTAAATGAGAGCTCGTTTTGGTATTACATTCAGCAAATAAATAATTTACCAATGACAATGTTAGAATATTTTAAACTTATCCTTGAAAAGGTAAGTTTTGATCCTGCACTTTTCAGAATGGAATTTAGAAAAGCTGCAAAGAAATTAATGGAAGAAGAAATTGCAGAATTAAAAAAGTGGTGCATTGACACATTTGGGTTAACATATTGTCTTAAGGCAGATCCTTCATTTGGTATTTAATACTTACATTTAAATTTAGTGGGATTTCAAGCAATTTAATGCGCTTAGCATTTTTATGAAAGGTTATCTTTTAAAAATCTTTTTCTTCAATTAGAGCGCACTTAAATAAACATATTATTTTTTATAATATTGAATACATATTCAATTGATAATCAATGTTCTAACTTCCATTCTATAGTTTGATCCCAGTTAGCTCTTATCGGAAGAGGATCTTTATAGAAAATGATTGGTTCAGGCTGTTGCAGTAATTTTAGATTTCCCGTATCCCATTTTTGATTATGATTTTGATCTATTCTAATACGCAGATTATATGTTCCTGGCAATAAATATTGCATTTGAATTTCAGAATCATCAGGCGACAAAATATATTCATTTCTGACAATGGTAAAATCATCTTTTAATAATTCCAAAATAATAGGGTAGGTTATTGTGGTTTTTATTTTGATTTTCAAATTACCATAATCTTCTGCACTTCGGGTTTTAAAAAATATTATTAACGAATCATTTTGTGAATCAAAAATGTCTGTAATTGCTCCTTTATTAATTACAAGTTGATATTGTTTATTTGGTAAGAATTTTAATGAAGTAGTTATTTTATCTCTTAAAAGAGTATCCAATGCAAATGTTGCCGAAATTGGATTAGGTGACGTGTCTTCAAAAAAATTCATTAATTGATGCGAAATATTTTGAATTGGAAAGGTTGAAATAATTTCCAATGGCTTATTTATATCTAACAGATAAGGATTTTCTATGTTGTTTATTGGCTTTTTTATATTGTAATAATTGGTTGAGATTATATTTTTGTGATTATAATTTTCGGAAGGAAAGGATTTTAATTGGACAATTACTGAGGTATCAATTGAATCATATTTAATTTGAAAATTATGTTGTTTTATTACTGTGTCTGATGACCAAAAGAAAATAGTATCATTTGTGATATTGGATTGTTTTAAAAGATTCGAATTGTATTCAATTGTTGTATTATCAATGCTTTTGGAGAACGCAAGTCGGCTAGATGCATAAGATAATGATTTAGCCTCTAGTAATTGTTGAGGAATGTGGTTTTCGGAGAATAATTGTAATTGATATGATTGATTTATAGAATCTGGAGTAATTGCAGTATCTATAAATGCGATTAACTCATTAGGTAAGTCGTAGTAATAATTAAAATTTTGATCTGTTAAACCATATAATTGATACTTTCCGGATTTAATATTTGGTATAGTAAAGTCTCCATTTGCATCTGCCTTTGCAAAATACCAAGGCTTAGAATATTGAAAGGATGAATCTATAAAATCAGGATAAAGGACTGCAACTGAATTCTTTTCTGGTCTTCCTGTAATTATATTTATAATATTACCTACCACTTGAAGTGAATCGAGTTGGTCACCAGTAGAAAAAACATATGTGAAATTTTCCAATGTATTTGATTCAGTGTTATCCTTAATTCCAGAACCAAAGTTTATAGTATATGTGGTTGAATCTCTAAGATCATCTAAAATATTGATAATCAATTTTTTACCTTTTATTTTAAATTCAGGCATGTTATTCATTGGTGGAGAAATAATTACTTGATTAAATAGATCAGATGTTTGAATATATTCATCAAATAGTATTTGAATTGTTTTGCCTTCAAAATTTACGGATTCATTTTCGGGTTGATAATTTAGTACTTGTGGTGGAGTTGTGTCTTTTTTCCCCCCTTGAGGGGTCACTACATTAGCGCAGGAACTTAAAAATATACAAATTAAGAATAAATAGAATTTGAATTTGTGATCTTGTATCATCTGCCCATATAAACCATTAATACTGAAATATCCGAAGGCGAAACTCCGCTAATTCTGCTTGCTTGTCCAAGAGTTCTTGGTTTAATAGCAGTAAGCTTTTCTCTTGCTTCATTTGAGAGTGATGTAAGTTTATTATAATCAAGTGTTTGATGGATAGCAACATTCTCTAAGCGTAACATTTTTTCGACTTGTTCTCTCTCTTTTTGAATGTATCCTTCATACTTGATATTAATTTCCGCTTGTTCTATAATTTCCTTTTCAAAGCTTTCTAATTTTTCAGCTATTGTTGCATTTATATTAAAGAGATCTGAGATATGTAAATGCGGTCGTGAAATAATAGCTGCAAGTTTAGTTTTTTGATTGATAGGGGCGGAATCTTTTAAATTTAAGATACCATTAATTTGGTCGGGGCTTATAGAAATAACTTTTAAAAAATTTATTAGATCAGCAGTAAGTTTAATTTTTCCAGTTACCTTCTCCATTCGAGAACTATCTGCCAGACCTAATTCAAAGGATTTTTGAGTAAGTCTTATATCTGCATTATCTTGTCTTAATAGTACTCTAAATTCTGCCCTTGAGGTAAACATTCTATAGGGTTCTTTTGTGCCTTTATTAATAAGATCATCTATTAATACTCCTATATATCCTTCAGATCTTTTAATGGAAAAAGAAGGTTTGTCATTAATTGATTGATGTGCATTAATACCTGCAATTATTCCTTGACAGGCGGCTTCTTCATATCCTGTAGTCCCATTGATTTGTCCGGCAAAAAATAGATTTTTAATAAGTCTTGTTTGAAGAGTATGTTCTAATTGTACCGGTGGAAAATAGTCATATTCTATAGCGTAACCCGGTCTGAACATTTTTACATTTTCAAATCCTTTTATTTTCTGTAAAGCGGATAATTGAATATTTTCAGGAAGTGAAGTAGAAAACCCATTAACATATACTTCCACGGTATTCCAACCTTCCGGTTCCACGAAAATTTGATGTCTGTCTTTTGATGAAAATCTATCTATCTTATCCTCAATGGAAGGACAATATCTGGGGCCTGGCCCCTTTATTCTGCCAGAGAACATTGGCGAGTCATCAAAACCTTTTCGCAACTCATCATGTACTTCTTGTGAGGTATAGGTAACAAAACAACTTCTTTGTTTTTGAAGAGCTTTAGTATCAGTGAATGAAAACTTCCCTGTTTCTGTGTCACCAAATTGTTCTTCCATTAACATGTAATCAAGGCTTCTTCCATCTACTCTAGGAGGTGTACCGGTTTTCATTCGACCGCTTTCAAAACCAAGTTCTTGTAATTGTTCAGTTATGCCAGATACAGCTTTTTCTGCAACTCGACCTCCACCAAATTGCTTTGTACCAATATGTATTAAACCATTAAGAAAGGTACCATTAGTTAAAACAAGAGCTTTACAATTTATAGATAAACCCATTGTAGTTTTCACTCCTTTTATTCTACCTTCTTTTACAATTAAGCCACTTACTGTATCTTGCCAAAAATCAACCAGGGGAGTTTGTTCTAGCATTTCCCGCCATTCTTTTGCAAATAATAACCGATCGCTTTGAGCCCTAGGACTCCACATTGCAGGACCTTTAGATTTATTTAACATTCGAAATTGAATAGCTGTTCTATCAGTAACAATACCTGAATAGCCACCAAGTGCATCAATTTCCCGAACTATTTGACCTTTTGCTACACCGCCCATTGCAGGATTACAGGACATTTGGGCAATTGTCTGCATATTCATCGTAACCAATAAAACAGATGAACCTAAATTAGCGGCAGCTGCAGCAGCTTCACAGCCAGCGTGCCCTGCCCCTACTACAATTATATCATATTCTTTAAACACGCTACAAAGGTAAAATAAACATAATTGGAATGTTGTTTCACATGGAACACAACCATAAAATATCTGATATTTAGTTTCACATGAAACTGCTTATCGGAAGCAGTTCAAGCATAGAATCTTCTTTTTGTTTAATATATTGTTGTTCATCCTCTGTTATATCATTAAAACCCAATAAATGTAAAATGCCATGTATAATAACTCGACACAACTCATTAATAAAAGATTTTTCATAATTTGTTGCATTTTCAATAACTCTATCTATGCTAATATAAATTTCACCAGAAATGGTATTACCCTGATTGTAATTAAATGTGATGATATCGGTAAATGTGTTGTGCTTTAAATATTCTTGATTTAAGGCTAACAGAAATTCATCATCACAAAAAAAGAATTGTAATTCTTTACAGGATTTTCCATGTTTGGAGATTACTTCTAGAATCCAGGCTTTAACTTTTGTCTTATTTTTTAATTGAAATCCAGGATAAATTTCATTGAATACAATAATGGGCATTACACTCTAAATTGAATTTCTACATTACTACCGTCACTAGAAAAAACTACTAGGTCAGCTAAATGTTTCATGAGAAAAACGCCTCTACCTCCTAAGCATTCAATATTTTCGGGAGCGGTTGGATCTGGCAAATTGTTATAATCAAATCCATTTCCTTCATCTTTAATATTACAAGTAACAACGTTTCTTCTTTTTCGGATTACTAATCGTACTGATTTGCTCTTATCCATTTTATTACCATGAATAATCGCATTATTAACCGCTTCTGTTACAGCAACTAAAATATTTCCAAATATTTCATCATCAATCTTATTGTTTTGACGAAATTCATCTATAAATGATTCTACCTCTAAAACACCATTTGAACAGGATTCTATGAGTATTTCTTTTTCTATAAGTTCTTCACCAATTTGCATATTTATTCAAAGCTTATTTTGCTAAAGTAAACTTCTACCAGATTTTTATAAAAAGGTTTCAATTCGGGTGAAATTGTTTTGTATAAATCTATTTCTGCTTTTCTTTTCTTTAAATAGTCTTCAATTTCAAGGGGCGTTTGTCGACTAATTTCTGCAGCTGTATTACTTTGTCGTTCATTATCTGTTTTTCTTTCCCTCTCTGCATCGGAAGCTTCTAATAGTCTTGTCAAGATATCTTCTTGTCGCTTAAGTGTTTGCTCTGTAATTTGTTTATTTACTATATCTTCTTCCGTCTGATCCATTTTATTTGCTAAATCCTGAAGTTGCTTGGCTAGTTTTCCATCTTCGGTATTTCCACCGCCTAGCTCCTGAGCCATTTTTTGCAATGCCTCTCGAATTGCAGCTTGTTGTGCTGCCATTTCAGCTAATTGCTGACTCATTCCTTGTTTATCAGGAAGCTGGCCTTTATCATTTTGCCCTTTTAATTTCTTTAACTGCTCATTTAGTTGTTTTTGCATTTCACCCATAGTTGGGAGTTGGGAATCACCACCAGGCTTTTGACACATTTGTGAGCCGGGCATTGATTGTGCCATTTGCTCTTGCATTTGTTGCATTACTTCGTCCAACATCAAAGCCAGATTATTATAACCAGTCATTGTATATTGCTGATACATTGCAGCTTGAGGTGTTTGCCGCTCGCTCATGGCATTTATAGTTTTATCAAGGTTTGAATTCACCTCACCAATTTCACGGGTAACAAAACTGCTGATTTCATATACTCTTTTGCTTAATGCTATAAGGCTATCTTCTACTATTTTGGTATCTTCTTTTATCTTTTGCTGTTCAGCCATCAACTCAATATAACGGGGATTATTCACCCTCACTTCTGCAGATTCATAAATCAAATCTTCCTGGTCAATTGATAACTTTATTAAGTTATCTAATAATCTCATCAAGGCATTCATGTCTTCCTGCTTTTGTTCCATTGCTCCTTGATTCATTTGCGACTGCATTTTTTTTGCCATCTCTTGCATTCCACTTGCGGCACTTTTTTGACTTTGACTTGCTTGCTTGTTTTTCTTTTGATCTAATTGCTCACTACTATTTTGTAAATCTTTTTGAATTTGTTCTTCAGAGTTTTGAGAATCTTCCATATTCTTTGGCTTTTCAAGCTCTTGATTCATCTCATTTAATTTATCTAAATCTTTTTGGATATCTTCAAATTTTTTATTTATATCTTCCTGATTATCAATGCTTTGTTTCTGATCTGAATTTTTATCCAGTGTTTCTTCACTCAATTGTTCCTGCTCTTTACTAAGCTGATCTAGTTTGTCAATAGTTTCCTGAAGCTTTTGGTCCATTTCCATCTGCTTAAATAATTCTAACATTCTATCCAACTCCTGCTCCAATTGTTGGTTAGACATATCCATCTTTTTTAATTCTTCAAGAGATTGTTCTTTATTCATTTGTTCCAATAACTTTTGAATTTCTTCCATCAGCTTCTGCATTTCCTCAGTAAGCACACTTTGAAATAATTCATCTAATTGTTGTTGCTTCTCTAATATTTTTTCATCCGGTTGCAGATATTCTTTTTGTTTGGAAATATTTTCCTTATAGCCGCTTTGCATTTCTTTTACCTGTTCTTGCAAATTTTGTTGGCGCTTTAGCAAATCTTCAACTTGTTTTCTATCTTCCCAATTCAATTCTTTTTTCTCCAAAAATTTATCTTGAAGCTCGTTAGTTTGATTACGAATATTTTCCATTTCGCTCAATGTACTCTGCATTGCATTTTTTAAATCTGCATTTTGCTCATCTTTTATTTCTTGCAATTCTTCTATTGTTGGAACAATAAATTGCATTGGCAGAGATCGTGTTGATTTTGCTCCATGTAAACCATCATTATCCCATATTTCAAAATAATATGTAATTCTATCACCAGGTTGCAAATTGTTTTGACGAAGATCATACGCATAGGTGAAAGGATTGCGAAGACCTACATTGGTGTAATTTATTTTTTCAGATTTTTCATCACGGGTTATTAATTCATTGTTCTTATCCTGTGTTTCTACTTTGTAATAAAAATTTAATTTAGAAAATCCATAATCATCACTTATTTCACCCAAAAAATAAAAGTATTTATCATCCAGAGAATCTTTAAATTGCTGCACAGTGATTTGTGGATATGCATCAGGGATTACTGTTAATTGATATTGTAATGTATCGGTGTTATATAATTTTTCATTTGCCATTCCTATCTTATAAAATACATTTTCATTTGCAGTATAAGTATAGCTGAAAGTGTTTTTATCTTTTAGGTTTGCATCAGTTTTAAGATTGGGAAACAGCATTTCAACCCGCTGAGTATTATCTGTATTAAATGTCCATTGAAGTTGTGTACCTTCTGGAATAACAAGGTCGCCTGTATTTTTAATTACTTCAGATTTTTTCCGGGTATATGCAGGATACGTAAGGGTTACATCAAAATTTACGAGAAGAGGTTTGGGAATTGTTGTAAGTAAATAGGGCTTACTTTCAAATCCGGTAGCAGCAAATCTGAATTGAATATCTTTTGGTACTTTATTGAATGTATAGGTAAAAGTATTGGATGCATTTTTAATCATTGTATAACTGCCATTATCTGTAATTAGGTTTACAGAAGCCGGTAACGCAGAGCCTGTAATTTTTACTTCTACAGTGTAATCATCATACTGTACTACTTCAAGTTTTTCATTCGTAATATTAAATTGAAAAGGGGCTTGTTTTTCAAATGCAACATTGTTATTTAGAAAACGATAGTTACTATCTCTGAGAATATTAGGTGCAGCAAATAATAAAAATATAAAAATTGCAAAAGGCGGTAATGCATATCGCAAATACTTTTTATTCTTTTTTAAATCAATTGCTTTTGCAAATGGAACAGGTTTTATTTTTTCTATCTTTTGATTAATACTCGCTTCAATTAATACCTTGCTTGTAGATTCATTTTGCTGATCATGAAGTTCTAATATATTCATTAACCTATCTTCTACTTCGCCAAAGTGCTGACCAATAATTTGCGATGCTGTTTTATAATTAATTGTTTTTCCTAAGCGATAATATTTTCGCAAAGGATCAATAATCCATATATACAGCAAATAAGCAAATGAAATTATAAATCCATAAAAAACAATTTTTCGAATAAGGGTGGACAGATAAAGATTGTATTCTGTATAACTTAAAATAAGATATACGCTTAATCCAACTGCTATTAAATATAAACTGCCACGCAGCAGCTTATTGATATAATACTTTCTAATAAACTCATCGAGTTTCGATAATAGCAGGGTATAATTATTTTCCGACATATTGATTTGACAAACTTAACGCATTAATGTTTTTAAAGGTGCGCAGGTAACGTAATTTAACGAATACATGTTTCCAAAATACTTCAGGGGTTAGATGATATTTACTTTCCATTCCATAAAAGGTATTTGCAAAGGGTATAAATTAAGAAACCCACTCGAAGGAGCGGGTTTCTGATTATGTAATTTAAAAAAAAATTATTTCATTGTATCTGTCTCTACTTCTGTTGACTCCATTGTTTCCGACATGGAATCCATCGCTTCGTCCAGAATATCTTCAGTTTTCATATCTCCCATAATTGCTTCCATGGTAAAATTTACTTTCCATTTTCCGTCAACTTGCAATACCTGATAAGCCATTTCATTTCCATTTTCATCTTTAGAATATACAGTAGCTTTCTCTCCATCAACCACGGTCTTTTCTTTTATAATCTCAAATTTTAATGGAGTATAAGCTGAATCCGGAACCATGTCGGCAAAGCCTTTCACCATATCTAACATACTTTCACTTTCCTTTGTGGAATTGGCTTTAGCAGCATCCCAATTTCTTTGATTTATTGCTTCGATAAAACTGGTTACTGTTTTTTCCGGGCTGTTTGATTTAGTACAAGATGTGAACATTAAAATTGTTCCGATAATTAAAACTGGCAGGGTTATTTTTTTCATTTTTTTTCTTTGATTTTGATGTAAAGTTAATTGTAATAGAGTTATCTATTTGATACCATAATAGAAGCCTATTGAATTGGAAATGGAATTTCCAGCTTTGTTTTAAAATAGGAATCGCAAAAATAAAAATTTACAGGTGCGCCATTAAAAACCTCATTGGATAAGCTCATGGCAAACGACTGCGCATTGGTAACGTTTTCAGGATTAGCCTCCGCATCCTCCTTTGAAACCATTTTAAATTGATACACCTCTTCTACTTTATCTATTTGTACAGATATTTTATCGCCAGAAAAAAAATTCTGTTCTACCAAATAATTTCCCAGAGCATTGGCTTCTTCTTTATCAATAGCTTTAGTATAATATAATTCACCTCCATTAAAATCCAGACGATTTCCATAGCCAGTGCATGCTACTAAAAGCAAACTAATAATCACTCCTAATATGGTTTTTTTAAACATAGTTCTCTTTATTTTTTAAAACAAAAGTAATCAATAGCAAATGGTAGTATCAAAAAAAACCGTTGGAAACTCCAACGGTTTTTTACTTTATGATGGTGATGACAATTAACTACATCCTAAGCTTTCGCCACAATTCAAGCACTTATAACAGGTGCCATTTCGAATTGTTGTGTGTCCACAATTTGGACATGGAGGCGCATCGCCCATTAAACTATTATTAGAAGCGCTTTGGGCATCTATTTTATAATTAGATTTTTTCGTTGATTCACTTGCTGTCTTTTCCGGGTTTTTATTGATAACCCTTTCGCTCACAGGAAAATCTCCAATGGTTTCCGTAGAAAGTTCATGCGTTGCTTTTTCATGTTGCGCCATATCTTCCGGTGCTACATGCACAAGATCTGTACGATCTAAATATTCAAATGCTAATAATCGGAATACATAATCAACAATAGATGTACTGAACTTAATATTCGGGTGATCTACAGGTCCGCTTGGTTCAAAACGGGTGAAAGTAAATTTATCTACAAATTCTTCCAGTGGAACACCATATTGTAAACCAATAGAAATTGCAATTGCAAAACAGTTTACCAACGAACGGAATGCTGCACCTTCTTTATGCATATCAATAAATATTTCACCTAATGTGGCATCATCATATTCACCGGTTCTTACAAATAATGTTTGTCCGCCCACTTTTGCTTTTTGTGTAAAACCACTGCGTTTAGCCGGCAGTTTTTTTCTTTCCACAACTCTTGAAAGCTGACGTTTGAAAATTGTATCCTTAGAAGATGCAATGATTGATTTAGCTGCTTCCAATACTTCATCAGCAGTCCAGTTATGTTCAGCTCCAGTTCCTGAAGTTTCTTTTGTATCGCTCTTTGTTGATAATGGTTGAGAGAGTTTGCTGCCATCACGATACAGTGCATTTGCCTTTAATCCCAATTCCCAACTTAGTTTATAACAAGATTTTATCTCATCCACATTTGTTTCGTTCGGCAGATTAATTGTTTTCGAAATTGCACCAGAAATAAATGGTTGAACGGCTGCCATCATTTTGATATGACCTTGAGCCAATATATAGCGCACACCTGTTTTACCACATTTGTTTGCGCAATCAAATACCGGATAATGTTTTTCCTGTAGTACCGGAGCACCTTCAATTGTCATTGTACCACAAATAGTTTTGTTGGCTAATTCAATTTGCTCGGTTGTAAATCCTAAAGCTTTTAAAACATTAAATCCTGGATCCGTGTATTGTTCAGGTTTAAAACCAAGCCGTTGTAGGGTTACTTCACCAATAGTATAAATATTAAAAGCAAATCCAATTTCAAATGCATGTTTTACTACATTATCCAGATGCAGAATTTCAGCATCTGTAAATCCTTTATGAGATAGTGTTTCATAATTGATATATGGTGCGCCTTTTAAAGTGCCAATACCTTTAGTATAATTTATAATTTCTGTAATAGACTCATCTTTATAACCAAGATTTTTTAGAGCTAATGGAATGGATTGATTGATTATTTTGAAATAACCTCCTCCGGATAATTTCTTAAATTTAACAAGAGCAAAATCCGGCTCAACACCTGTGGTATCGCAATCCATAACTAAACCTATTGTTCCCGTAGGTGCAATTACTGTTGTTTGCGCATTGCGATAACCGAATTCCTCACCTAATTTCAAAGCACCATCCCATGCATTGCAAGCTGCTTTCAACATATAATCCGGACAAAGTTTTTGATCAATGCCCATTGGTTTAATTTCTAAATCTTCATAATTATCTGCTGCATTATAAGCGGCATATCTATGGTTGCGCATTACACGCATCATGTCTGCTTTATTGCGCTCATAACCCGGGAATGCACCAAGAACACTAGCCATTTCTGCAGAAGTTTTATAGGAAGTACCAGTCATGATTGCAGAAACTGCTCCTGCAATTGCTCTTGCTTTATCGCTGTCATAAGGGATTCCTGAAATCATTAACACCGAACCGATATTGGCAAAACCCAAACCCAGTGTACGGAAATCATAACTCAATTTTGCAACTTCTTTACTTGGAAACTGCGCCATCAATACAGATATTTCCAGAACAATAGTCCATAATCTGCAACCATGTTCCAAAGACTGTACATCAAAAATAAGTTTATCGCTATCAAAGAATTTACGCAGATTCAAAGAGGCCAGATTACAAGCTGTATTGTCTAAGAACATATATTCACTGCAAGGATTGGATGCATTGATGCGGCCGTCTTGAGGACATGTATGCCATTCATTAATAGTAGTGTCAAATTGAACTCCCGGGTCTGCACATCTCCAAGCGGCATAAGCTATTTTATCCCATAATTCATTTGCATTTACTTCCTTCATTGGTTTGCCTGTGCTTCTTGCCAGCAATTCCCATTCACCATTTTCTTCTAATACTTTAAAGAAACTGTTAGGAATACGCAATGAGTTATTTGAATTTTGACCAGCCACTGTGCGATAAGCCTCTCCTTCATAATCGCTGGAATATCCTGCGGCTATCAATGCAGCCACTTTATCTTCTTCTTTTACTTTCCAATCAATGAAAGATTCAATTTCGGGATGATCCAGATCTAAGCAAACCATTTTTGCTGCACGTCTTGTTGTTCCACCACTTTTAATAGCACCTGCTGCTGCATCTCCAATTTTCAAAAAAGACATTATACCGGATGATGTTCCACCACCTGATAGTTTTTCACTTTCCCCTCTGATTTTTGAATAGTTTGTTCCAACGCCGGAACCGTATTTAAATATGCGGGCTTCACGAGTCCATAAATCCATTATGCCACCGGGATTTACCAAATCATCATCCACTGATAAAATAAAACAAGCATGTGGCTGAGGACGCTCATAAGCAGAAGTAGATTTTTTTACTTCACCTGTATTTTGATCTACATAATAATGTCCTTGGGGTTTTCCTTTAATACCATAAGAAGAATATAATCCGGTATTAAACCATTGTGGTGAGTTTGGTGCAGCATATTGACCAACAATCATAAATGCCATTTCCTCATAAAATATTTGAGCATCTGTTGCAGAAGCAAAATATCCATTGTCTTCTCCCCATTGTTTCCAGCAATTAGCCATACGATGTGCTACTTGTTTAATAGAGCTTTCAGAACCTGTGCTGCCATCTTCTTTGGGTACACCTGCTTTACGGAAATATTTTTGAGCAAGAATATCTGTGGCTACCTGACTCCATGATTTAGGTACTTCTACATTATTCATTTCAAAAACAATATCACCCGTGGTGTTGCGAATTACTGATGAACGCATTTCGTATTCATACATATCGAATGGGCTGATTCCTTCACGGGTAAAGTGGCGATTAATCTCTAAGCCTTTGTGTTTTGTTTCCTTTTTTGCCATATTGTTTAAATGAATTTTGGTGAATTATAGTTTCTATTGTGTTTCGTTGTAAAATGATAAAACCTTCCGGTTTTTTCCGAAAGGTTTTTCGAAATTACTTAATTGCACTGTATTAAAACAAGTATCATTTTTACACAACTATGTTTATAAAGAGAGAGATGCATTACAGGCTTAAATTTGATTTGTACACATATATATATTTATTATTTGAAGTGAAAAATTCTATTTGATTTATTGTGGAAATATATTGAGTAAATGGGGAAAAATAGATATTCAAAAATTTGGTGTTTGATTGAAGATGCAATTTGTTTTTAAATTTTACTTTAAAAAAATGGAGTTAGTACATGCATTACTTTTCAATAGAATAGTGAATGTAAAAACACAAATGATTTTTTAGTGTGAAATATAATAATGTAAATAAATGTATGAATGCAAATCAAAAGCAAATTGCAAAGCAATCATCATTTAGCTTGTTACAAATACGGCTGAACTTCATTCTATTTAATAGTAAGAGACAATATATTACCTTATTTTTGCTTATTATAATTTTATGAAATCAGCTATTGCACATCAATTAAAAAGCAACTGCGAACAAGGTCGCAGGCAATTTGCCGTACTCATTGATCCGGATGAAGTAACTCCTGATATTTTAGAAAGGATAGTTACATCTGCAAAGGAAAGTGGTGTTGATTATTTTTTTATTGGTGGAAGTTTGGTTGTAGGAAGTTATTTAGAAACTACTATTCAGTATTTAAAAAAACATTCCAATATTCCGGTAATAATTTTTCCAGGGAGTATTCAACAAATCAACCCAAGTGCAGATGCTCTATTATTTCTCAGTTTAATAAGTGGTCGTAATCCGGAATTATTAATCGGTAATCATGTGCTTGCTGCACCTTACATAAAAAAATCTGGTATGGAAGCTATTCCTACAGGATATATTCTTGTAGATGGCGGCGCACCAACCACTGTGAGTTATATTTCGAATACTTTACCAATACCGCACGATAAAAATGATATCGCTATATGTACTGCTTTAGCAGGTGAATTATTGGGAATGAAATTAATTTATATGGATGCAGGAAGTGGCGCAAAAAATCATATCTCTGCAAGTATGATTAAAGAAGTACGGAAAAATATTTCTCTTCCTATTATAGTAGGTGGTGGTATCAGAACTCCCGAAGCTGCTTATGAATTGAGTAATGCAGGTGCTGATATTATTGTTGTTGGAAATGCGATTGAAAAAGATTTACAACTTATCAAAGAAATTTCTTTTGCCATACATTCTGTTTCGGTTTCTAACGCCCGTTAATTCAATTTTAATTTTTTCAATCACCTTCTTTATTCGCTGACTACATTTGCACAATGCAACAAGGTCGTGTTATACAATCCACAGGTAGTTGGTATGAAGTAATGCTGCATAATTCTGCAATAATCAGTTGCAGATTAAAAGGGAAATTCAGATTGCAGGAATCAAAATTTACAAATCCGATTGCAGTAGGTGATGAGGTAATAGTAGATAGTGATGAAGATGGTTCAAGTGTAATTACAGAGATTCTTCCTCGTAAAAATTATATCATTCGTGAGGCAACACATAAAACAGATCATAAACATATTATTGCTTCCAACATTGATCAGGTTTTAGTTATTGCTGCTTTAAAATTACCCCGAACTTCCACCGGATTTATTGATCGTTTACTGCTTACTGCAGAAGTGTATGGTATTGCTGCTGTTGTTGTTTTTAATAAGTACGATTTATATAATGCAAAGGATAAAGAAAAGCTTTTTGAATTTGAATATATATACAAGCAAGCGGGATATACTGTGTTGCATACTTCTGCAAAGGACGATTTAAATATTTTGCAATTAAAAAATATTTTGAAAGATAAAACAACATTAATAGCAGGACATTCCGGTGTTGGAAAATCTTCTTTAATTAATGTGATGGAGCCTGCAATGAATTTACGTGTGGATGTAATTTCAAAAGCACACGGCAAAGGAATGCATACCACTACATTTGCCCGCATGATGCCTTTATCGTTTGGTGGATTTATAATTGATACTCCGGGTATAAAAGAATTTGGAACTGTAGATATGGAGCCGGAAGAAATCAGCCATTACTTTCCTGAGTTCAGAAAATATTTATTGGAATGCAGATTTAATAATTGTGTACATATTAATGAAGAAGGCTGTGCTGTGAAAGATGCGTTGGAAAATTTAGAAATAGCTCCCTCCAGATATATCAATTATCTTTCTATTTATGAGGAAGTAAAATCAAAAAAGAAATGGTGATATGCGGGCAGTAATTCAAAGAGTGGCAAATGCTAAAGTAGCAATTGAAAATAAAGCGGATGCAAGCATCGGCAAAGGATTACTTGTGCTGTTGGGAATTGAAGAAAATGATAATGCAGAAGACATAGAATGGCTATCAAAAAAAATTACTCAACTGCGCATTTTTTCTGATGAACAAAGTTTGATGAATTTAAGCGTGCAAGATGTGAATGGCGATATTTTAATTGTAAGTCAGTTCACATTATTTGCATCTACAAAAAAAGGAAATCGCCCTTCATTTATTCGCTCAGCAAAACCATCCATTGCAATTCCGATGTATGAAAAATTTATTACCGCCACAGAATTGTTATTACAAAAAAAAGTAAGTACCGGTGAGTTTGGTGCTGTGATGCAAGTAACACTTTTAAATGATGGACCGGTTACAATAATTATTGATTCAAAAAATAGAGAGTGAAAAAATTTTTTACACGCTTTGGCGAAATTCTGTTGGTGTTCTTCACTATTTTGGTAGTGTATTTAAAACCCACATTTGGTGCAAGCGGTGATAGGTTAAGTATTTTATTATTCGGCACACTTGCATTTTATTATCTGGCTTCGGGAGTGCTTACATTTTTAGATAAGAAAAGAATTACCCGCAGTGTGCGATTAATTTATATTGTTGGCTTATGGGGAATATCTGTAATAGTAATTGGTATTATGTGCAGAATTATTTTATTGCAAGGCGATAAGGAATTACTGATTGTAGCATTATTTTCATTGATAGGTATTTTAATGTTTGCATGGCTGAGTTATAAAAATATTGAAGAAGAAAATAACCGAGATGCATTTGTGTGGCAGATGCAGCCATTAATTGTGCGCAGTATTCTTGCACTAATAATTGGTGCCGGATTTTTATTTACGGATAGTTATACCATTTATCGCAGCTTCGGCACATTCAGAAATAACACGGAATATATAAATACAATTGTGGATGCATATCAAAATCCAAATGATACTTTAAAGGTGAATACTTTCAAGCGATTGGATTCTGAAATACGTTCTGCACCAAGAGAAAAACCAATTCCTGATTCAACAAAAGAATAAGACTATGACCATCGAAGAAGCGCAACAACAAATTGATAATTGGATAAACACAACCGGTGTTCGATATTTTAATGAACTAACAAACATGGCAATGCTCACTGAAGAAGTGGGAGAGGTGGCAAGAATAATTGCACGAAAATATGGCGAGCAATCTTTTAAAGAATCGGATACAAAAAAAGAGTTAGCAGATGAATTAGCTGATGTTTTATTTATAGTAATATGTTTAGCAAATCAAACAGGAATTAATCTTACAGAAGCAATGCAAAAAAATCTGGAAAAGAAAACACAACGTGATACAGAAAGACATCGCAATAATGAAAAATTAAATTCTTAATAAAATTTATTATTTAAAAAAAATATTACACTGAGTTGCGCAGAGAAACACTGAGTTACACAGAGAAAAAATACCTCAAAATATTTTAAGGAAATTCTATAGTTTCCGCATAAGAAAACTATAAGATGTAATCATCATTTAGGTAAAAATTCATAAATAAAACTCAGCACAAATGATGATTGGCATATGCCTGAAAGATCTGTGCCTTCACCCGGTAAAGAAAGATTTGCCCTTGCCTCTAAAATAAACCATGATGGTTTCCATTGAATGCTTGTTGATATTGCAGGAAACCCGTTATCTTTTGAATATCTACGTGCCGGAGTGCCGTAACCTGTATCGCCATCAGAGAGCCATGAAAAACCTGCACCAAACAGAAAATATCTTTTCTCTGAATATTGCCAGCTATACCAAAAATCAAAATAATTATTCATCATAATTTTGGATAAATACATTGGTCCTGTATAACTTATAATACCTAAGGTGTCTATATTTCTTCGTGACCAAACAGGCATGATATCATTTCTAAAACTGAATTCCAGATTGCAATCAGATTTCTTGATTTTTAAACCAAGAGCCAGACCACCATTATTATCTATTGGTATAACAGTAACGCCTAACTGCGGTAGTAAAACTATTTTATCATTCGTAGTCTGAGAAAATAGAGTTTGACTTTTAAAGAGTATCACTAAAGACACTGCAAAAAGTTTTAATCCAAAAATATTTTTCATAAGTTTTAGTTTTAAAGATGAACATGAAAATCTAAATAGCCTTTAGAATAAAAGTCTGCCATGAGGAATCGGAATAATCCAACCAAACACATTGATACCATTCATTAGAATTTTTCATTCTAAATTCGAGTATAGGCAAGATAAAATACAGGATTACAATTACTGTATTGCTTATCTTATACGATGAGATTAAACAATCAATTTCTTTTGGGATTAAAATCATAACACAAGCCAATGGCAATTGGAAATTGTTCCATTCCACCTGTAAGTGATGGCTCACTTAATTTAATATTACCTCTTACTTCTAAAATAAACCAACTTGGTTTCCATTGCACTGATGTTGTTATACCCCAATATCCTTCTGATTTTTCGTAGCGTATTGAAGGCACACCATAATATCCATCACCTGTAGAAATCCATGTATAGCCTAATGTAAAATTTATTTTTCTATCAACTTTATAATACAAAGAATAAATACCTTCCAAATAGGTATTCATTTGTATTGCCATTAACTCAAGGTTTTGTGAATAATTTGTAATGGAATTATTTGTATAAGAAATGCGACCATATTCCGGAATTATATCGTTGCGAAAAGCAATTCCAAATTTACCGTCAGGTCTGGCAACTTTTAATCCTAATAAAAGTCCCCCCATATTATCTACAGGAATATAGCTGATACCTAATTGGGCATTTAACTCTAAATTCGGATTTTCTATTTGTGAAAATCCTTGTAGAGAAACGAATAGAAGAAATGAAAAAATTATGTATTTCATATAAAATATTTTATAAGTGAACATGGATATCGACAAAACCTTTTGAGTAAAAAGTTTGCCAGGCTGAACCTGAAAAATCTAACCAAACTTTTTGATACCATTCATTACTATTTACCATTCTTACTTTAATAGCGACTGACCCCAATGGTCCGCCACTAATAAAAACCGTTTGGTAAGGTGCATACCAGTCATGTTCATAAAAAACAATATATTGACTTAATATACTGGGGCTGTAATCCATTTGATAATCATCATATATAATATTTCCTATGTCGGAGGGCTTAACATCTTTAATATGATATTTATCACTTAATGTAGTATAGCCTCCTGAATAAACAGTGACAATCCGCATATTATATTCAGAGTCTCCACTGCTTTCATATCTATAATCAATCTGAAAGCTGTTAATGTATGGAACGGCCGTAGTAATGTTCCCTTCTTTTAATGTATTGTTTTGAGTCATTTCTAAATTTCCTGATTCCTCTGATTGAGATTCCGAATTTTGGTAATTATATATTATCACCATTCGTTCTTCACTTAACGCCGAATTTTCATTTAATAGTATTTCATTATATATACTATCTTCTGTATAATACCAACCGGGGATATAATCATTTAAGGAATCTAAATTTAATTCTGAATTTAATTCAGTACCTACACAAAAGATAGGGTTTAAATCAAGATTGGCTGTGTAAAGGTTTGGAATATAAATAGAAACACTATCTGTCAATTCATCTTGATTTTCTATACTCAAATTTAATTGACTAATAAAAGAGGTTAGTTTAAAATCTGTGCTAAAATTATCCAGTACTTTCTGTCTATTATGATTACTCATAAGTATGAATATGAGGATTGAATAATTTCAGATAATTTTTTATTACTCAATTCTTCAGCCGGAAAATTTGGATCGGAAATAAGTTGTTCAAATGTATAAGTTGATTCTTGTGTGGTTGGTTGAATCAAAGAAACTTTATTGCAAGAAAAGATAAATAGGGAAAAGATAACAATGAATAAATAAATTACTTTGATTTGCTTGTTAAATGGTTTTGCGGGGGGGGGGGGGGGGGGTAGAATTTCTCATGTGGTTTTTTTTTGTAAAAATATTTCATATAAAACTATTTACAAATAGTGTTGATGATGATTCTTATCACTAATTCAAGAATGATATTTATCATATTAATTCGGTGAGGGTTTCAAAAAATATGGCTTAATTAAAAATATAAAACAGTATTAATTCTCAAAGCAATTTCAATTTCTTAATTCCACATTGCAATCTGCCGACTACCTTTGCATTCTTGAATTCCAAAGAAAAATTTCTTCCCTTACGCAATATCGAATTCCGGTATTTTCTTTCTATGCGCAGCATGATAACCATTGCATTTATGATTCAAGCAGTGGTGGCAGGTTGGGAGATTTACAGCATTACAAAAAATCCATTTTCATTAGGTCTTATTGGTTTGGCAGAAGCCATACCTGCAATTAGTGTTGCATTATATGCGGGCCATCTTGCCGACATCAGTAATAAGCGCAACATTTTAGTATTTGCAATTGCCGGAATGTTTCTTTCTTCATTCGGACTTTTTATAGTTACATCTTCATGGATGCGCAATATCAATTCAGATATGCTGACGGTAAATCTGATGTATCTTTTTATTTTCATCACCGGTATTGCACGAGGTTTTTATTCACCAACAGGCACTGCATTTATTTCGCAAATCGTAAGTAGGGAAATGCTTTCAAAAGCTGCAACACTGAACAGTACTTTTTGGCAAATGTCTGCTATTATCGGGCCGGCTGCCGGTGGATTTTTATATGCTGGAATTTCTATCAGCGGCGCATTAATTACCGTTTTGGTTTTGCAATTATTGGGATTGTTTTTTATGCTGCATGTAAAATCAAAACCTATAATTCAACTCAACAATAAAGAACCGATTGCGCAGCGATTAAAACAAGGATTGCACTTTGTGTATCAGAATAAAATTATGTTGCATGCATTGACCTTAGATATGTTCTCGGTTTTATTTGGTGGTGCTGTTGCATTGCTTCCGATTTTTGCAGATGAAATTTTACGAGTTGGTCCGCAGGGTTTAGGTATGTTAAGAGCAGCTCCTTCTGTGGGTGCAGCAATCACAATGACATGGTTATCTTTTTCTAAAGTTCCGGGTAAAGCAGGTAAAACATTATTATGGGCAGTTGCAGGTTTTGGAACAACAATTATTTTATTCGGACTATCCACTAATTTTTATTTATCACTTTTTCTGTTGTTTTTAAATGGTGCATTTGATAGTGTAAGTGTAATTATTCGGGCGAATATTGTGCAACTGCTTACACCCGATGAAATGCGTGGAAGAGTGAGTGCAGTGAATACCATGTTTATCGGATCCAGTAATGAGTTGGGTGCATTTGAAAGTGGTGTTGCTGCAAAATTATTAGGCACAGTAACCAGTGTTGTTTTTGGAGGCACAGTTACATTATTAATTGTGGGAATTACTTCTTTAAAAGAAAAAACATTGAAAGCATTTGATTATTAACTTTATACTAATGAAGCCGCAATTAATTATACATGATAAACCACTTTCAGCAGAGGAGATTGAAGCAAGACGCAGAAAAGAAAATATGCAACTTACACCTGCTGAAAGATTTTATAAGGCATTTCAATTAATGGAATTAGCGATGTTGTTTTCGCCAAATGGTATTATAAAAAAACCGCAGGGGAAAGGAATAATTTTAAAACCGGGGAAACAATGAACCTACTCAGTGAAGATACTTTAAACTTGTTTAGATTATTTCAAAAGCACAATGTAAAATTTATTTTAGTTGGCGGATTAGCAGTCAATTTTCATGGCTACGCCAGAGCAACAGGAGATATTGATGTTTGGATAAAAGAAGATTCAGAAAATAAAAAAGCACTTGTAAAAGCATTGTCGGAATATGGTATTCAAAACGCAGATGCTTTAATTGACATACCATTGCTTGCAGGGTATTCTGAAATAATGTTAAACCAGGGAATATATCTGGATATGATGGGTGCTTTAGTTCAGTTTGATAAAATGCAATTTGATACAGCGTATGAGAAAGCAGTTAAATTTAAAGTAGATGAATCATTAATTATTCCAATATTAGAATTACAAATGTTGCTTGAAGAAAAACGAAAATCCAGCAGAGAAAAAGATAAATTAGATGCTGACGAATTGGATTATATTGCCGGTTAATTACTCCACAATAAATTTCCCCCGATACACATTTTCATCATCACGAATTTCTAATAAGTAAATGCCACTTGTTAGATCAGAAACTGAAATTGTGTTTTCTGTAAGCACATCATTTTTAATTAACTGACTTTGTAAATTATAAATGGAGTATTGTAAAGGATGTGTTATTGTTATTCCGGTATAGATAATATTTGTTGCGGGATTGGGGAATAATTCAATTTCATTTTTTCTTAATTGATTGATCTCAGTCGGAAAATCCAATTCACCCCAAGTGATATCCCCAATTTGGTAACCAATTAATCTATAACTTATTATTCCATCGCCAGCAACTTCAAAATAATTGCTTCGATATGTAAGTCCAGCAAACGAATGCAAAGTAAAACCATATCCTAACCCAATGCCATGTATTATTTCGCAGGTATTAGTATCTAATCTTACAAATGCAGAACCGAAAGTTTGGGTTATTTCCGTTTCAACTAAAGCTGAATCAATTTGCCAATAACCATTAGTCCAAAGTGATATATCATTTGGTCCTGAATTGAAAATAAAATTATTTCCTAAGGCAAAGGTGAAACTTGGTGCGCTAACAAATTCCGAAAAGCCCAACTTTGTATACTTCTCAATAATGGATTCAGTATAATTATAATTACCGTACTGATCTTGACGTAAAGTATTATAAGTTAAAATTATCGAATCTGGAAATCTATCAACGTTCGTTATTAAGTCTTTATAATATTCGTAATAAGGAGGATCCATATAAGAAGGTGGATCATTTGAGAATTTCCAAAGTCTGATATCCCCAGTATCATAATTGAAAAAATTTTGCCAATTCGGGATGATAAAGCCTAAAGTATCTTCTTCATTTGTACAGCCAATTAATTTTTTTGTGGTGAACTTGCCATCATCCGGGTGATTTAAAAAGTGTCTTAAGTCTATAAATTCTAACAACCCAAATGACTTACTTAAAATAATTTCATAATTTATAATTGGATCAATTGCTTCATCAATACCAATGGCTCTTAAACTATATTTTTTCAAACTATCCGAAGTGCCTATTACTGAACCCACATATTTTTCAATACAAGTTATTTTTATTTCTGAATATCCATCTGTTTCAAAATCACTTTTAACTAACCAAAAATCTCCCGGTTCGGAATTATTTAAAAAATAAAATATACTATCAAATCCCGGATAATAATATATCGTAGAATCCTCTTTTACAATAATTGAATCAAGATAATTGCCATTAGGATATTCAGACTTTAATGCATTAGTGCAATTTGGAGATTGATCTCCTTCATATTTTCTATTAAAATAGTGTTTGAATCCTGCTATTGAATCTTGAGTAAACACCTCTATGTATGATATGTAATAATTTTCTGATTGATAGACACTCTTTTGCCCAAAAGGAAACAAAGCCCAATCCTGTGCAATCAGTAAATTGGAAAAACCAATAAGGCATATCAACAGGAAATTTCTCATTCAATAAAATTAAAAGAAAATATTTAGGGTAATGTCAATGCATCGCAATGAAACCTTCGCCATCATAAATGGGAATCACATCGAAGCGGTGATGGCCCATACAGAATTTGATATCTTTTTCGATACCGAGTTTTGTTAATCGCTTGAAATGTTGTGCTTGTTTTATAGTGCGCAACATATTCATACGCACATATCGGTATTGTACTTTTACTGAAAGTGTTGCATCATCAATCACTCTGAATTCATCTGACAACATACGCACTACTGCTCCTGCAAATAATGCATCTTCCATATTGTAATGATCTTTCCAACCGGCACAGAATAAAATGGTATCTCTGTTTTCGCCTTTTATCCAATTTAAAATACTTTCCATGTTCAGGAATGAACCGGCAATAATATTATGCGCACCTTTTGCCATCAATACACAACGAGTTCCGTTTGTAGTGGTATGAATTATATCTTTTCCTTTCACTTCTTCACCCATAAATTCAAATGGAGAATTGCCGAAATTAAAATGCGGAATTCTATATCCGTCACGTTCGCCAGCCACTAAAAATCCTTTGGCTAAATATTGTTCTGCTTCCTCCACAGTTTCCACCGGAATCATTTTATGTACGCCGTGAAATAACGCCGAAGCAATAGTACTTGTAGCACGGATAATATCAATTACTACCACATTTTTTCCAATGAAATCATGCTGATACCAAAGCGCAGGAGTCAGGCATACCTCTATAACAGGTCGAGTATCGGGTGTGGGTGTGTCGGTCATTCTTATTTCTTAGAGAAATGGAATTTTTACAACAACAGCTTTAACAGGCTTTTGACGAATTTCAATAAAAATTTCGGTTCCTTCAGCAGCTTTTTCTGTAGGCACATACGCAAGTCCTATCGCTTTTCCTAAAGTAGGCGACATGGTACCGCTGGTAACTTTTCCAATTACATTTCCTGATGCATCCAACACAGGATAATCATGACGTGGAATTCCTTTTTCCAGCAATTCAAATCCCACTAATTTGCGTTTTAATCCGGCTGCTTTCTGATCAATAAAATATTGCTTATTGGTAAAATCATTATTAGCTGCTTTCAATTTTGTAATCCATCCTAAGCCGGCATCTAATGGAGAAGTGGAATCATCTATATCATTGCCATATAAACAAAATCCTTTTTCAAGTCGCAGTGTATCACGAGCAGCAAGACCGATGGGTTTAATACCAAATTTTTCTCCTGCTTTGAAAACGGCATTCCAGATTTGTTCTGAATATTCTTTTGGAAAATAAATTTCAAATCCACCGGCACCGGTATAACCTGTTGCAGAAATAAGCACATTATCTACATCGGCAAAACGATGTTTTTTAAATGTGTAGTAGGGAATATCTGCTAAATCTAAATCAGTGAGCAATTGCATTGTCTCCAAAGCTTTCGGTCCTTGAATGGCAAACAGTGAAGTATCATCACTGATATTTACCATATCCACATTTGCAGTATTATGTTTTTGAATCCAGCTCCAATCTTTATCAATATTTCCTGCATTTACCACCAGCATATAATTGCCATCTTCAAGATGATAGATTAATAAATCATCCACTATTCCACCATTGTCATTCGGCATACAACTGTATTGTGCTTTGCCGGGACTGATTGCATAAATATCATTTGTAGTAACCCGCTGAATTAAATCAGCAGCGCCATCGCCTTTCAAAATAAATTCACCCATGTGGCTCACATCAAATACGCCCACGCCGTTGCGAACAGTATTGTGTTCTTCCACTTGACTATTATAAACTATCGGCATATTATAACCGGCAAATTCGCCCATCTTAGCCCCAAGTTTTTCATGTGTAGATGTTAGTGCAGTCTGCTTCATAACCCGTTTTTTAAGTGCCGCAAAGCTAAGCATTTTTATATGCTCACTATATTTGAAGCATGCATATAGCTTTTATAACCGATTTACATATTGGTGCAGAAAATGAGAAGCCTTTTAATATTGATGTTCGCAGCCATTTTGAACAAGTATTACAGGAAGTAAAAAGTCATCAACCCGACCTGATTATTTTAGGTGGAGATTTGTGTTTAGAACATGCAGATAAAGAAGTTTATGAATACATAAAATCTCAGTTGGATGCAGTGGGTATTAGTTACAATATTATCTCCGGCAACCATGATAATGCAACTGATATTGCAGAAGTATTTCACCTATCACTTTGGAATAATCAATTGGTAAAAAGAACAAGGTTGGGAGGTGTTGAATTATTTTTTCTGGATTCAACTACTGCAGAAATTTCGCAAGAGCAATTGGAATGGTTACAAAAAGAATTGGAAGAATGTAAGTCACCGGTTTTTGTGTTTGTACATCATCCACCATTAAAAGCAGACATCCCTTATATGGATGCTGAATGGCCGTTGGAAAATGGAGCAGCACTTGAACAAGTGTTATTAGATTTTGGTAAACAGGTATTTGTTTTTGCAGGTCATTATCACATTGAGAAAACAACAATAAGAAAAAATATTACGCAGTTTATTACACCATCATGCTTTATGCAAATAGATCAATATGCAAAAGAATTTAAAGCAGATCATAATGTGCCTGCTTGGCGAATGATTACTTGGGAAAATAAAACACTGCAAACGACAGTGCATTATGAAATGAAATGATGTGCGAATGTGATTGATGTGCCCACGATAGCTATCGGGGTGCAAATGTGATTGATGTGCGAATTAAATGATTAGCCGATGTGGTGATTAGCCGATTAGCCGATGTGTGTAATGTGCAGATAAGTAAATGTATAATTACAAATTGCTTTGTGTTCTTTGCGATTTTTTCCTTTGCGTTCTTTGCGGTTAATTCTTTTAATTACAAAGAGTACAGTTTCTTCAACTAAACCATTCGACAGTTCGACATTATGATAGCCATCGGAACAATTCTACAAACAAGCCATCGCCATTAGCCATCGCTATTGCTTTTTTTTTCAGTTCTACAATTCTACAGTTCTACAGTTCTACAGTTCCCCAATTCGACATTCAAATTATTTTGCAGTGCTAATTAAATTAGAAGGCAACACCGGATTACTTAATAACCATGCAAATGCAAGCCATCTTTTTTCCGGATTATCAGCAGTACCACCTTTTGCTTCCACATAATTTTTCACTAATTCAAGTCCGTAATTATAGTTGATGATATATGTGCGATAATCATTTATGAAGTGCATACTTTTTATAGCTGTTTCATCATTCATCAAACCATAATCTTTTAACCAGCGCATGGCTTCTGTGGAATCCATTGTATGATTTATAATTCCTCGGCCTACCTCATTGCGTGCAAAATTTAATGCACCTCTCACTTCCAATGCAGTGAAATAATTACTTATGCCGGTAGTATCTATACCTGCCAATGGCAAGAGAACATCTTTACAATATTGTACTTTTTCATATCCGGGAAACACTACATCAATACCGTAATTAGCAGTGCCTTCCGCAATTAATGATTGCGGACTAAACAACGGATATAAAGAAATTTCCACCCAGCCTTTTTCATGATATAAATGTTGTTCCATAAGCAAATTATATACATGATGTCCGGGATAACTTTCATGACTGCCTACATCAATTGCACGATCAATAAAAATTTGCATATCGGTATTTATCTGAATCAAACTTTCATAATTTCCTTTATACCAATTGTATCCACTCCACGATTTATTATTTACAAACTCAAGAGTAAAATTTTCATTCTCGGGTAATGTGTAATGTGCTAACGTGCGTTTTCTACATTCCGCAATAGATGCTTTAAATACAGTATCTAATTTATCTTTTGGAATAATAAATTTATTTGCAAGTGATTGAAATCTTTCCGGAATAGAACCCGTTCCCGGTAAAACATTACCTAATTGCTTTACCAAATCCTGATAATGTGATTCGGGATATATTGGTGCAACCGCATCAAATAATTCTTTTGATTCTTCATCGAAAGATGCATATTCACCAGAGTAAATTTTTATTCTTCTGCCATAAGCCGTGAGTTGTGCATGCATCCATTTTGCACGGGTAATTATAGTATCATCTTTTTCTGATTTTAATAATTCAGTTAAAGCAGTTTGAATTTTAGACACCTCATTTAATAAACTGTCTTTTGGAAAAATATCTTTTATTGGAGCAGTAGGTTGCAAAGAATCCGGACCGTAATACGCATCTATAAAGGCAGCATCATATCTGCCGATATCCAAACCAAGCTTTACATAGTTTTCGGCAAGAGTATTTATTGTTGGTGCATTGTTATGTTGCACTTTTGAATTGCAACTCAACAAAAAAATGATTGGTAAACAGAAATATATATTTTTCATACAGTTAAAATTAATACTTATTGATTTGCTTCAAATACACGAATAAAATTTCCACCTAATATTTTATTTATATCTGTAACAGAATATCCTCTTGCAACTAATTCTTTTGTAATCAGCGGAAAATCTTCAGCGCCATCCAAACCTAAAGGAGTGGTATTGATACCATCAAAATCAGAACCTAAACCAACATAATCTACACCTACCAGATTTACAATATAATCCAGATGATCCATTAATAATGATAGTGGTGGACGAATAGAATCAAATTCTTCGTGATATTTTTTTCCAAGATAATATTCAGCAGTAAATGCATACATATTTTTTGCAACCATACTATCTAATTCCTGTTGATGATTGGCGAGAAAAATATCAGCCTTTGCACTGTAAGTGCTATCAAGAAATATGGAATAAAAATTTAACTGTATCACACCACCATTTTTTGCAATTTGTTGTATCTGATTGTCTTTCAGATTACGAGGGTGCGGACATAATGAATAAACACAACTATGAGAAGCAATAATCGGTTTTGTAGTATTTTGAATTACATCCCGAAACGTTTGTTCACCCACATGACTCACATCCACCAGCATTCCCAATGCATTCATTTTTTTTACGATTTCTATGCCTTTATCGGTTAGTCCTTTATTTGTAAAAGAATCATTTAACAATGTTTCTTCAGCAGCAGAAGTTGCCCAATTTGTAGAGTTATTCCAGGTAAGCGTCATATACCTCACACCTCGATTATATAAGCTATCAATTTTTGAAATATCATCTTCAATCATATGACCGCCTTCCACACCCAACATAGCAGCAATCTTTTTTTCTTTTACTGCTTGTTGTAATTCAGCAGGGTTTGTAACCAACATCATTTTATCCGGATTTCTATCTACCCATGCATACACAGAATCTATTTCTCTATTCGCCCATTGATAGGGATTTGTTTGATCCCCATCACAAAAAATAGAAAAGATTTGTACATCTACTCCACCTTTTTTCAATCTGAAAATATCGCTGTATGTTTTACCATAGAGATCACTATCAAATGCTAAATTTAATTCGATAACAAAACTGGGTACATCATTATGTGAATCCACCACAATAGCTTTGTTATGTATTTTTTTATAGCTCTGACTAAAAGCGAAATTGCCGGTAAATATTATCAGCAATAATAATAGGTAAGAAATTTTATTCATTGAATGCGCAAGATAATTAAATAATAAATTCTATATATGGAGCCCTCACTTTCTAATAAAAAAACCTCCGTTTACAGGAGGTTTTTAAATATTTCATAGGGATAGAGAGTTATGCGTTTTTCTTTTTTTCATTCAATGCTTTTTCAGCCACTTCCATCAGACCTTCATTTAATTCTATTTTTTGTCGCACTCTCGACGCATGTTCTTTTCTTGAACTATGCATCATAAATACTGCATCTTCCATACACTCTTTATTAAAACTCACTCGTGCACCTTTATTGAAATTTATAGAATCGGCTGCTTTGTGTACATCATGTTCTGTTCCCAGATAAGTGAATGCCCAACCTTTGGTTTTCAAATCTTCCACCAACAATTTTATTTCTTTGTTTGAAAATTCCTTAGATGCATTTTCCATTCCGTCGGTGAAAATGGTAACTAACACATGTTGTAAAGGCTTACCCCAAATCTCTTGTTTCAATCTTAAAATAGAAGAGCCCATCGCATCCCACAAAGGCGTATTATCATCCGGATTGTATTTGCTATAATCCAATAATCGCTTTTCGTTGAGCAGCTCATTAAAGCACACTGTTTTCACACCACACCCATTGAAGGTGATAAAGCTGAGGCGATGTTCCTGATCTGGATTTTCGGAAATCAAATTGGTGTTGTGACTCATTAATTCATTAAAGGCATCAATAGTTTGTTGGCGAACGGAACTCATAGATCCACTTTCATCTAAGATGAATAAGTGGTGGATGGTAGTTTTTGCTGTAGTGTCTGTCATAATTTTGAATTTAAAAGTTTAAAAAATTTGATTTCCAATTCTCTGCATTTGCTGTTTTGCTCAAATACTTTGCAAAGATGCAAATATATTTTGCAATTTTGCAATTATATTTGGCAATTGGATAAAATATTTTTTTATGAGCTATGGGAAAAAGTTTAAGGAAGTGCGCCGGGCGCATTTATTAAGCCAGGAGGAATTTGCAAAAAAGCTGGGTATCAGCCGCTCCATTGTAAGTCAGGTGGAAATTGATAAGATTAAACCGACAATAGATGCGTTGAAAAAAATGGCCTCTACTTTTAATATCAGTTTGGATTATCTGATGCAAGATGAAGAAGAGCCGGGTAGTGAAGTGGATTTCAGAGACTCGATAATAAATGAAAGACAATGGCAATACAATACCTCACATTTTAATCGTAGTGAAAAGATAAGATTTGAAGAAGGTGAAGCGATTGATAGAAGGAATAATTTCTTTGATAAATCTATGGCCTTCCGGAGGGAAAGTAAACAACAAAATTATGATGAACAGTTTCCTGTAATTCCGTTTGTGCCTTTAAAAAAAATGCAGGAATATGTAACTAAAGGATTTGAAAATTTTTTAGAATATGGATTTCAAAAAATTCAAATTCCCATTCATCAAACTGGAATTTTAATGGCTTTTGAATTGCAAAGCGAAACCTCGTCAGAACCCTTAATTGCTGTTTGTCAAAAAATTCATTTTAAAGAGATTGTAATTGCAACGAATGTAGTTTTGGTTTTAAAGGATACTATTGTTTTTGGACAAGTATATTCTGTTTCTGAAAACATTATTGTTTTAAATGACAAAGAATATAATATGATTGATGTGCAGGAAATATGGTTATATAAAATGCAAATTCAGTCGGGCAATAATCTGCAACAAGTACATGCGAGATTAAATAATATCGAATCTTTATTACAAGGAATTTCAAAGGAGAAATCCAATAAGGAAAAGAAATAGAATTGAGTAAAATACATTCCCAAAAAATCATTGTATGTCTTCCATAAAAACTATTTCACCCAAAATTGTAAAACCGGATATTGATGCGGAGTTGCGAAAAAAATTTAAACAGCAGGCGCAGGAGCAGAGCATTGTGATTTTGCATTGCTATTATTTCCCCACCGCATTTAATGATATGATAAGGATTTGGAAAAGCACATTTCTGATTGCACATAACAGCTCCCATCGCAGTGCTTTATTGCATGCAGAAAATATTGATCTATATCCTGAATGGACACAACTTACTCCGGGAATATTATATGCATTCACATTACTTTTTGAAGGATTGCCGAAATCATGTACTGCTTTTGATATGCTGGAAGACATTCCCGAAGAAGGTGGATTTTTTATTCCCGATATAGCAAGAAATAAAAGTGATGTATATGATGTAGTGATTGATTGAAGGAAACTAAGTCGCCTCAAATGATTTTAAAAAAATGCAGCCACAAATGCAAATGAAGTAATATGCTTCGTATTCATGTTTTTAAAATACAGCCACGAATGCACGAATATTTATATTACACGAATGCACGAATAAATGCAATAGATTATTATTAATACATTTTTCATTTTTTATTCGTGCATTCGTATTTTTATTCGTGCATTCGTGGCTGCATTTTTTTTTATTTGCATTCGTGGCTAATTTTTTTTCAAGTATTCAATGCAGATTATCTTCCTCCACATCCAAATCTTTCCCGCAATGCGGACACACATGTATTTTGGTGCGTCGGGTTTTGCGGAACTCCTGTAAAAATCCTGCGGTAATTATACCTGCCGGTAATGCGAAGAGAGCCACACCCGTGAGTGCAATAATTCCCGTTAATAATTTTCCCATTATTGTAATCGGAATCATATCACCATAACCAATAGTGGTAAGCGTAGTTACACTCCACCACAATGTATCGGGAATGCTTTTAAATTTTTCGGGTTGTGCATCATGTTCCGCAAAAAAGATAATACATGATGAAATAATTATCAAGCTAAGTGCAAGTGTGAAGCTTAACAACAACTCATGCCTGTGATTTTTAAAAACATTGCTAATCATACGTGATGAACGCATATAACCCGTAAGTCGGAATATTCTTAATAATCTCAATAATCTTAGAATTCGCAACACCCGCAAATCAAACCTGAATATGGAATGCAAGAAGAAAGGTAAAATAGCAAGCAAATCAATCATTGCCTCCCAAGTCAACATATATTTTATACGACCCCAAAACCAATGTTTATATTTTGCTTCGTAAGTACAACTCCACACACGCAACACATATTCAATACTGAAAATGATTACCGAGAACACATCAAATGCATGGAAGAAATATTTATGCGGTTGATAAATAGAAGCTTCTGTTTCCAACATCACCGCAGCGAGGTTCAGCAGTATTAAGGTGATGATAAATGCATTTAAAATTTTATCCCCTTTCGTATCGCCTTCAGTTGGGTGCAAAAGAATATGCACTTCCTTTTTTATTTTTTTATACATAGTGGTAATCCGGTTTAATAGCTATTAAAAATAGAAAACTATGTGGTAACAATGCAGATGAATGTTTAGCCATTTTATTATCATAACAGAATTTATTCTTTTAATGCACCCTCAATATTTCTGTCGGGTATCAGCCACATGAGTGCAATTAAAATAATTATTCCACCTGCAATTGGGGTGTATATAAATGCAAAAATCATCGCAGCCGTATAAAGAAATAATGAGGCTAATCCTTTTCTGGATTGTTTGTTCAGCACCATCATCAAAGCCATATTTTCTTTATTGCAATTTCGCAAAGTAATAAGCAAAATATAATATGCAACACCACACATGTTTCCAATAAATGCATACACTGCTATAGTTAGCGGTTGAAAATGATTTTCACCCATCCATCCGGTTGCAAATGGAATTAATGAAAGCCAGAATAATAAATGCATATTCGCCCACATAATACTACTGCGCACTTCACGAATGGTATGGAGTAAATGATGATGATTATTCCAGTAAATAGCAATTAGAATAAAACTCACTATATAGCTTAAAAACACCGGCCATATTTGTAGTAAATCTTTAAAGTCTGCACCATGCGGAATTTTTAATTCTAATACCATGATAGTAATTATGATTGCGAGTACGCCATCACTAAAAGCTTCGAGTCTTGATTTGGTCATTGGGTTATTCGTTTATTCAGCAGTAATAATACTCTGTTCAAATACATTCACAAAACAGCTTCACATTTTTTTTAATGATTGTAATCAACACAATGCAAGACAGTAACTTTGCTGTGATGAAACTAAAAGAAACAATTTCGCTGGCCGAAGCTGCTGATTGGCTGGGAGCCACTTTTTCTGGTGATGGCAATTCTGTTATCACGGGTATAAATGAAATTCATAAAGTAATTGCAGGTGATCTCACCTTTGTTGATTTTCATAAATATTATGATAAAGCATTAAACAGTGCTGCCACATTTATAATCATAAATAAACAAGTGGATTGTCCGGAAGGAAAAGGTGTAATTTTTTCTGATGATCCATTTCGAGATTATGTAAAATTGGTGAAGCGTTTTGCTCCCTTTCGTCCTTCATTAAAAAACATAAGTGATGAAGCAGTGATTGGTGAAAATGCGATTTTTTTTCCGGGTGTTTATATCGGCAATGATGTAGTGATTGGAAATAATTGTGTGCTGCATCCCAACGTAGTAATTTATGATCGGGCAATCATTGGCGACAATGTAATTATTCATGCGAATACTGTGATTGGTGCTGATGCATTTTATTATAAAAAACGCAATACTGAAAATCCGTTTTATGATAAATTAGAAAGTTGCGGACAAGTAATTATTGAAAATAATGTGGAGATAGGCGCATCATGCACAATTGATAAAGGTGTGAGTGGCGATACGATAATTGGTGAAGGAAGTAAATTGGATAATCATATTCATGTAGGTCATGGCGTGGTGATAGGCAAGCGTTGTCTTATGGCGGCACAGGTTGGGATTGGCGGCAAAACAATTATTGGTGATGATGTAATTGTATGGGGACAGGTGGGTATTTCAAAAGATTTAAGCATTGGTAATGCAGCAATTATTCTTGCACAAAGCGGCGTAGATAAATCATTGGAAGGCGGCAAAACTTATTGGGGTGCGCCGGTGGATGATGCACGAAAAAAATGGAGAGAGTTAGCGGCTATTCGCATACTGCCAGAGATAATTAATAAGTTAGATAAATAAATAAATTATATGCATCACAGATTAACAAAAAAATCTAATCCATGCAATCAGTGCTATCTGTTATATCCCTGTAGACAGGCGTAATTAAGATTATATTTTATCCTACTATTTTTTCTAGAATCATAAGTTGAATTAAACATTTTATTTGATAAGCAATCCCACAATGTTTATTTTTAATAAATGCATTTTAATTATTTGCGATGAAACAAAATACTTTTCTTCTTTTTATTTTAATTCTTTGCACTTTCAATTTTGTATCTGCACAAGAGCCAGAAATAATATGGCAGCATACTTATGGAGGAAATAGTGATGACAGGGCACAAGATATTTTAGCTACGGATGATGGAGGTTATTTGACAATTGGATACACCAATTCAATTGATGGTGATATCACTTTTAATCATGGTTTAAATGAAATGCTTGTTGTAAAAATGGATAGTGCAGGAAATGCAGAATGGATTAAAACTTATGGAGGTTCTGATAGGGATTATGGATATGCAGTAAGTGTGGGAATTGATGGTGGATATTTATTAGGTGGTGAAACCGGATCAAACGATGGTGATATTTCTTTTAATCATGGTCAAGATGATCTTTGGTTAATTAAAATAGATGAGTTTGGGGATATTGAATGGGAAAAAACGTATGGTGGAAGTTTTGAGGAACTCGCAAAGGATATTGAAATTACTTCAGATGGTAATTACATCATAGTGGGGGGAACAAACTCTTCTGATGGAGATGTTGCTGAAAATAAAGGCAGTAGTGACTATTGGATTATTAAGCTTAATCCCTTCGGCGAAATAATCTGGGAAAAAACTTATGGATCCAGTGAATTAGAAGGTGCTTATGATGTGCAAGAGGTTTCAGATGGTGGTTTTATAGTCGCAGGATATACAGTAGGCAACGATGGAGATGTAACAGAAAATAAAGGTGATAGGGATTATTGGATAATTAAATTAGATAGTGAGGGTGAATTAGAATGGCAAAAAACGTATGGTGGTTCTAACACAGACGAGGCCTATTCCATAGTCGAAAAACCGTTTGGTGGTTATTTGTGTGTTGGTACAACATTTTCTTCGAATGGTGATGTAAGTGGATTCCATGGTTTTCAAGATGTATGGGTAATTTCATTAGATAGCATAGGTCAATTGGTATGGCAGAAAGCATATGGTGGCAATGATGGAGAAGCTGGTTATTCAATAATTAACATAGAAAATCAATATGTTATTGCTGGAATTTCAGGAGATGTAAATGGTGATGTAACAACTAATAATGGCTTTACAGATTATTGGATTATTAAAATAGATGAAGAAGGAGAAATACTTTGGCAGAAATCAATTGGTGGGTCTAGTTCAGAAACAGCTTATGCAATATGCAATACTTATGATAATCATCTCATCATTACAGGTTATTCCGGTTCATCAGATTATGATGTAACTGCCGAATATGGGATATTTAATTTTTGGGTTGTAAAACTCGGCATTTGCGAAGATGTATTTTATGCAGATTCGGATGGTGATGGTTTTGGTGATGTAATGCACGATACACTTGCTTGTGTTTTACCTGCGGGGTTTGTTGCAGATTCTTCGGATTGTAATGATGCGGATAATACTATCTATCCAACTGCAATAGATTTATGCAATGGAATAGATGATAACTGCAATGGTATTATTGATGAAGATGCAATTTTTATTGCTTACTACATAGATGCAGATGGTGATGGTTTTGGTAATCCAGAAACTGAAGAACTATTTTGTTCTTTTCCTTTTGGTTATGTTACCGACAATACGGATTGCGATGATACCAACGAAAA